>NZ_JBSRDC010000022.1:0-61620 GCF_055145285.1 Salinivirga sp.
TGTTCTGTAGCTTCTTTTATTATTTGAAGCTTGTCTTCTTTTGTAAATTTTCTTTTTTTCATGTCTGTGTGCATAATTACTAATTTTTATTGATAATTATGTCAGACTTATTCGGGGGCTAATTCAATGATTGTATCATAGTCAGCTAAATAAATGATCTTGTTGGCTCCACCGCTCAACAGATCATCAATTGTTCCTTCTGCCTCTTCTATTGTCAAACGATTGAACAACCTTGGCTTGATAGCATAGCCATACCCTTTAATCTCTTTAAGGTGTTTCAAGTAAAACTGTTCTGTTCTTCCGTCGTCCAGCACAGCATAGTGTATTCGTAGTTTGCTATCTTTGGTTTTTTGGCCATAGTTATTCCAATTCAGAATACCACCAAACTTTCCGTGTTTGTAATAATTTTACAATAATCTTAATGAAGTCGCTGAGCCAGGCCGCGAAAAAAACTAATTTTGCAGTCCATATCATATATAACATGAAAGAATACACTAATAAACACCCCATCACCATTGCAGGCACCGGGCCTGGTGATCCGGAACTGATTACTGTAAAAACACAAAAAGCCATCATGCAAGCCGATGTGATTGTGTATAATGCACCACAAATTGAAGCTATTCTGGATTACTATCAACCCCGGGCAAAAAGAGAAAAAATAAATAAAGATAAAAGCACTGATAGTGTGGCTTTGTGCAAAAAAACTGCACAATTAATGGCTGAATATCACCAAAAAGGTCTACGAGTGGTGCGCCTTAAAACAGGAGATGCTTTTATGTTTGGAAGTGGGGCAACAGAAACCGGGTTGTTGTACGAAATGGCCATGCCTTTCCTGGTTATACCGGGAATCACTGCCGGCGTAGCGGCTGCAGTAGCAGGGAATGTGCACATTTCTGAAAAAGCAGAAGCCGATACAGTGACATTTTACATGGCCAACCAGAAAACCGAACAACGTGAAAATTTAGAACAAATTGCGCAACTCCTGAAAACACAGGCCACCGTTGCCCTTTACATGGCAGAAGATGTACTGCCACAAATTATCGATTATTTGCTAAAACACGGTTTGCCAGGTAATTTACCGATTGTAGCGGTTGCAAATGCATCTTTGCCCGGTCAACAAATTTTATCTGCCACACTGCAAAACATAGCAGCTGTTTTGAACAAAAATTCATTAAACAACTCCATTGTTTTTTTCATAGGTGAAAAAGTACGTAGTATATTCGCGGCCCAAACCGATACAGAATAATAAACCAAATGAAGAATTCAATATTTATCATACTCACTTTGGCCACACTACAGTTGGCAGCTCAAAACGACAGTATACAAAACAAAATATTTAAGCTGGGCGAAATTACCATTACCGAAACCCAAACCGTAACACCCTTGCAGGAAATCGACGAACAAGAGATAGCGCAGTTTGATCCTGAAAATGCGGCCCAGGCTTTGGATTTAATACCGGGGATAACTATTTCACAGTATGGTGGCCGCAATGAGGCGCTGGTTTTTATTCGCGGTTATGATTTACGCCGCGTTCCGGTGTTTGTCGATGGTTTGCCGGTTTATATCCCGTACGACGGCTATATTGACCTAAACCGCATTCAAGCCGGGCAGTTATCTAAAATATCTGTAGATAAGGGCTTTACATCGCTTCTTTATGGTGCTAACACATTGGGCGGTGCCATTAACCTGGTATCGCGGAAGCCATCAGCTACATTTGAACTTAAAGCCGGGGCTGGTAGCAAATTCAGCAGCGAAGGATTCAATGGTTACACAGGAAACATAAGCCTGGGTACACGACAGGAAAAATGGTTTGCATCCGGTTCTTTTCAACTGCAGCAGCAAAATTTTTACAACCTGCCCGAAGCTTTTGAACCCTTCTCGCTCGAAACAGACCACAAACGCGATAACGCTCAATTCCAAAACATGCAATATTCGTTGCAGGCAGGCTACACGCCACGTGAAGGAGACGAGTATGTGCTGAGTTTAAGAGGTGTTCAGTCTCATAAGGGGGTACCTGTATATCTGGGCAATAATCCCGCTATAAGAGTGCGCTACTGGAAATATCCGCGCTGGGAGAAAAATGGAATTTATTTTCATTCCCAAACCAAGTTGCAAAATGAGCTTATCCTTAAATCGCGCTGGTTTACCGATAGTTATGAAAACGTATTGAAAAGTTTCGACGACTCAACCTATTCATCACAAACCTACAATTATGCGTTCACAAGTACATACGACGACCGCAGGATGGGCGTCAACATTGACCTGCACCTGTATAGCATAAATGCACATAAACTTAAAGCCGGTGTGCGTATGCAATACGATCATCACAAAAATTTCAATAAAGGAGAAACACCACGGCATATTAAAGACCTTACAACTTCATTGGCTGTAGAAGATATCTGGCAGGTGGATAAACGATTAAAAATAATTGGCGGTGTTGCTTTTATGACACGAAAAGGCCTGCAGGCTGATGACTACATTGCAGAAGCAGACTCTATTGTAAAATTTCCCATGGGGCACGATAAAGCCTGGCACTATCAGGCTGGAGCGTATTTTCAACTGAGCGAAAAACAATTTCTACATGCATCAGTGGCACGCAAAACCCGTTTCGCCACCATGAAAGACCGCTATTCGTATCGCATTGGCAGAGCTATTCCTAATCCGGACCTCGAAACTGAGCATGCTGTCAACACAGAAATCAGCTACAGTGGACAAAAAGCTAAATGGCAGTGGTCCTTTTCCTTGTTTTACAATTTTGTAGGCAATACCATTCAGCGGGTAAATGAAGTGCAGGATGACTTATGGCAGTTGCAAAACACCGGTAAATCGCACTTTCGAGGTGGCGAAATAAGCTTTGGATGGGAAATGAACAAATTTTTCTCCATGGGCGGTAGCTATGCCTTGCTCGACCAGCAAAACATTACCAATCCGGAAATAAAATTCATTGACATTCCTTCGCATCAGTTAAAGACCCATGGTCAACTATTGTGGCGCGATAAATTTCAAACCACTGTAGAAGTCAACTATCTGTCTTCTCGCTATAGTACAAGCGATGGAGCATACAAAGCGCCTTCTTTTACAACCATAAACGTGATGGCAAATTATCGGATACTGGAGCAACTCAAGATACACTTCAACCTCCGAAACCTTACAGATGAACTCTACTACTATTCTGAAGGGTATCCTGAACCAGGTAGAAACTATGAAGTAAAATTAACCTACCAATTGTTTCGATAATTATTATACTTCTCAACTCACCGGATTTAATTAAGAAATATTAAAACAAGCAGCTCATAAATTGATTTGTTCAGCATTTCATATTTCATAGTCAGGAAAATAATCCTATTTTTGTTATATAGAAGATTAATTTATGGGTAAATCCGCTTTAAAATATTGGTTTCTTTTAATTGCTTTTTTGATTTCACTTCAAGCACAAACACTATTTGCCCAAATTGATAAAAAATCAGAAATCACGCATACCAGTTTTTTACCGGCCGATACCACTGAAGCTAAAAAAAGTAAAATAATAACATTTAAACCAGAAGTTCTCAAAAAACAACTCAAGCCAGGTTCTGTAAACCAATTTTCAGGAATCAGCACATATCCCGTTGATACAGTAACCCCAATCAATTATCTAAAAACGACCAGTCCACTCATTTTTGATACTATTTACCATCAGCCTGACTGGAAAGATGACACGGCCCTTAAAACCACGCTCCGCTATCCGGCTCCAACAAGTGCATCATTACCGAGGTATAAAGACCAGGCTATTTGCGATGTAAAATATCTGGATGTAGACCAGGGTTTAAGCTCCTCTTATATTCACAGCCTCCTGTCTGATAGCCGGGGCTTATTGTGGTTTGGAACTTACGAAGGAGGGTTGGTCCGATATAATGGGAATGCTTTTACAATTTTCAAAAAAGCACACGGTTTACCCGATAATTCAATAAGAGCCTTGTTCGAAGACAGCAAGGGAAACATCTGGATAGGAACACAGGGAAATGGCATCGCTGTATTTGATGGGCATCAAATTACCATTTTACCCAAAACGGCAAAGCTCAGCGAACTGTATGTCTATCAAATAACAGAAGACCGCAAAGGTCGAATCTGGGTTTCAACAAGAAACAATGGTTTATTTGTCCTTACAAAAGATGCTGTACTTCAACTCACAAAAAAAAGTGGATTGCCCACTAACGAAGTCTTTACCGTATATACTGAAAATGCAGACTCCATATGGGTTGGCACCGCAAAAGGTCCAGTATTAATTAAAGACCACACCATAACGAGTTATTTTTTCAAAAACCAGGGAGCCAGCAACCAAATTAAAAGTTTTATAGAAGACAAATTTGGAAACCTATGCCTCGGTACACACAAAAACCTTGTGATTTTTGACAATAACGAATTCCGGGAAGTCAAAATGCGCATAAAAATCAAAATCTTGCAAAAAGATGTGTCAAGTAACTTATGGATAGGGACTGCAGGATATGGTGTGTTTAAGTTAATTTCCGATGATAAAAATTATCATACTGCCCGGTATACAAATTACACAACAAACCATGGATTAAGCCACGATTTCATATCAGATATGACCATGGAAAACGACATTTTGTGGTTGGGAACATATGGCGGTGGCGTCAACAGGCTTAGAATTAATGGATTTAAACATATCACTACCGAAGAGGGGTTGGAAAGTGAGAACATATGGGCTTTTGCAGAAGATAAAAACAACCATCTATGGCTTGGAACTGAAACAGCAGGTATATGCCATTTTGAGGGCAATACCTTGAAATATTACGACCGTGAATCTGCTAAAATGAAAAGTCACATTGTGCTATCAGCCATGAATGACCAGCAGAACAACCTTTGGTTTGGAACTTATAAAGGAGGGGTGTATAAAATTGAAGACCGTAAGCTTTATGAAATCAATTTAAACCCTGATAAAAAACGATTAAAAATTATCAGCATGTTGGCTGATTCAAAAGGAAACCTTTGGTTTGGCTCGTGGGATGATGGTGTATTCAGGTATAATGGGGATTCTGTACGGCAAATCAACAAAGAAAATGGTTTAGAGAATAATGACGTGTTTGACATTATGGAAGACCGGCACGGAGACATTTGGTTTGCAACCGATGGCGGAGGAGTGACCCGATATAATGGAGAACAATTTTTAAATTATGATACCACAAGCGGGTTAACCTCCAATGCGGTATATTCTGCCGTTCAAATGAGTGATGGAGCCATGTGGTTTGGAACTCATAATGCAGGAATTGTTGTTGTAAATGATACAACTCGTTTTCACCTAACCACAGACGATGGGCTAAGTTCAAACTATATCAAATCAATTATAGAAGATAATCAGCAAAGAATTTGGGTAGGAACAGAACGGGGTCTGAATCTCATTGAACATAAAGACAAAATAGCGCCTTCATCACCGAATCATTTAAACATACAGTATTTTGATAAAAATGACGGATTGAAAGGGTTGGATTTTCATACCAATTCTGCCTTTATTGACCATAACAATACAGCATGGTGGGGAACAGGGAAAGCGCTTACGTACCTTAATCTGGCCCAACTTGCTATCGATACCACCGCTCCGAAAGTAACCATAGATGCTTTGCAGGTAAAACAAAAATGGATTGACTTCCATAAACTTTCAGAATCAACCTCTTCAGAGTACGATACCTTGAATATTAGTACTGGCAGTGCAACTCCTTTTTATAATAAACCCGAAATGCTGCAACTTCCCTATAATGCAAGGCACATCACATTTCATTTCGGTGCAGCCAATTATCAGAATATTCAGAACATTCGATATCTTTCGCGTTTGTACCCGCTTGAGAAAAAATGGAGCCTTCCCGGCACTGAGTCAAAAGCTGATTACAGAAATATTCCAGCAGGGAACTATGTGTTTCAATTAAAGGCTGTGACCCGGGGCGGGCTAAGCAGCAAAATAGCCACACAAAAAATTAGTATTTCCACACCCTGGTGGATGACAATCTGGGCTTTTTTATTTTATGGAATATTGTTGATTGCTATCGTCATGCTAATATTCCGCTGGCGAACCCGATTTTTAAAAAAGCGGCAAAAAGAACTGGAAAATCAGGTTAAAGCGCGCACTGTCGAAATTCAGGAAAAAAACGAAGAACTAAATGCACTGGTTGCACAGGTTACAGAGCAACGCAACGAAATTGCAACACAACGTGATATGGTTGTTCAGCAACGAGACCAAATGGAGCAAATCAATAAATCCACATCTCAGAGTATTGACTATGCCCAACGAATTCAGTCGTCATTAATGCCAGAATTCTCGAGTCTTGGTTCTATTTTTCCGGAATCGTTTTTACTGTTCCACCCACGGGATATTGTAAGCGGAGACTTTTACTGGTGGGTCCAGGTAGGTAACCAAACAATTATAGTGGCTGCAGATTGTACCGGGCATGGTGTCCCCGGAGCCTTTATGAGTATTCTAGGTATGTCGTTTCTACGCGAAATAGTGCTGAAAGAAAAAATTACTCAACCCAACAAAATACTGCACCGCTTACGTGAAGAGGTGATACAAGCTATGCAGCAAAAAAATAAACCCGGTGAACAACGAGACGGCCTTGACATGGCCATACTAACTTTTGAAAAAAACAGCAACACAGCTTTATATGCAGGCGCCCACAATTCAGTATATCATATTCAGAATGGTCAGCTAAAAGAATTTCAAGGTGACCGGTTTACCATTGCAGCCTATCCTAAATTAAAATCATTTACGACCCAGGAAATAACTTTTAATGCAGGAGATACTTTTTACATGTTCACAGATGGGTATCATGACCAATTTGGCGGAAAGCGCGGTCGTAAAATTAAAAAACCACGTTTTCAGGAATTAATTTTAAAGGTTCACCAGCAGAATATGCAAACCCAGAAACAGGAACTCATAGATTTTCTTGAACAATGGCAGGGTAAAGAAGAGCAAATCGATGATATCCTTGTGATGGGATTCCGGGTTCCCGAAAAAGGTGTTTAATTCAACAACAGTCCAGAATGGTGCGTTTTAATTAACGTTTTGAGGTAGTAAGCTCCTGGAATATTTGTTCCAGTGTTTGACTTTTTTCCTGCATAGAGAGCACGGTGAGCTTTTCTTTTACAGCTGTATTAAAAAGTTTTGTGCGAATATCCACATTTTTTCCCCCGGTAAGTTCATAAAGATTCCCTTCTTTTTTGAGGACGCTCTGAACACCATCAATTTTTTCAAGTTTTTTAATATCAGGATTTGAATTAAACTCTACAACAATAACCTGCTGCTCCCCACCAATTTTTTTCTTAATATTAACGGTAGTATCATCAGCTACTATTTTCCCTTTATGAATAATCACAATGCGGTCGCAAATAGCATCTACCTCCTGCATAATGTGTGTAGATAATAAAACGGTTTTAGCTTTGCCAACAGACGATATGAGGTTTCTAATTTCGATAATCTGGTTCGGGTCAAGTCCTGATGTGGGCTCATCGAGAATAAGTACTGAAGGATCGTGCAATAACGCCTGAGCCAACCCAACCCGCTGCCGGTAACCTTTTGAAAGTTCTCCGATTTTTTTATGCTGTTCAGGGGTCAATCCTACTTGTTCAACAAGCGTTGCAATACGTTCGTTTTTTGATTTTCCCATCTTGTGCAAACCAGCTACAAAATTAAGGTACTCCTTCACATACATATCATCATATTGCGGGTTATTTTCCGGCAGGTAACCCGTTGTTTTTCGCACTGCCATGCTATCTTCCCGCACATTGACATCATTAACCCAGGCATCTCCCTCAGTTTGTGGAATTAAACCTGTTAAGATTTTCATGGCTGTAGATTTACCTGCTCCGTTGGGGCCGAGAAAGCCTACCACTTCTCCGCTCTTTACTTCAAATGATACATTATCGAGTGCTTTTTGAGTACCAAAAAGTTTTGTGAGGTTTTGCGTTTTTATTGACATAGGGCTGCAATGATTTAACCTGCAAATTTAATTAAGTATGACAATTATTAATGGTTTTACTTCAAAAACTAAGCCTCTTTTCGGGCCCTCGTCATATGATTTTTGCCTGGTGGCCCCTGTAGTCTTTCTACTTCGAATCCTACTTGCTCAAGCCCTCTCCGAACTGCGCCCTTTGCCGTATAGGTTAGCAACAATCCTCCCGGATTCATGGCATCATAAACAGTCTGATAAATGGGCACTGACCACATTTCGGGTTGCTTGTCAGGTCCAAAGGCATCAAAATACACCAAATCATAAGTGTCTTCGGGTTCCCAGTTGCGCAAGTCCGTTTCAATTTTTTTTACATAAAATGCGGGTGCAATTTCCTGGGAGGCAGCCCACACAGCATGATGAATTTGACTGAACCATGGCTCGTTGACATTCAGCAGACGGGAATAATTCAATTTATCGGTGATTTCGGGTGGCAAAGGATATTTTTCCAACGCTGTATAAAAAATTTCCTGACCTTTACTACGCTCAATAATTGACAATAAAGCATTCAAACCTGTTCCCAATCCTATTTCCAAAATTTTAAGTGGTCTTTGCCTTTTCTGTTTTAACCCTGCTTCGATAAATACGTGTCGCGACTCCTGCACTGCACCTTTTGTAGAATGGTAATGTTCATCAAGCGATTCCACATAAAGGCTGTGGCTGCCATCGGCAGTTTCAATGGGTTTAACCTTCATTTTTTTACTAATTGGGTTTTAAAACAAACCTTCCAGCAATTCTTCACGACTAACTTTTGAAAAATACTGGCTTACATCTATTCGAGACAAATTTTCTTTAAGATGGCTATATTCATGCGGCGTGTTAATTAATAATGCTTCAACTTCACCGATATCTTTGGTGTTGAAAAAATCACCAAAAATTTTGGCTCTACGGATGATTCCTTTGTTCACATCGAGATTAACTTCAATATGGCCACCTTCAGTTTTAATGCCTTTTTGAAAATTGTATTCCGGCGAATAACCATAATTCCAGTCCCATGTGCCAAATTTCTCATCCACCAACTTTTGAATCCCTTGCTTATCTTCTTCCGTAAGTTCATAAATGCGGCTATCGGCATACATGTCGCGAATATGCTTCATAACCCGGTCTTCGAATTCCTGAAGCGTAATGGGCTCTTCCAGGTGTTCACTAATATTGGTAACCCGGCTACGGACAGATTTCACTGCTTTATCTTTGTACTTAAGGGGGTTTACTTTCAGTGCCTGTGAAAGATCGGGTAATTTAGAGCTAAATAACAGTGTGCCGTGGTGTAGAATTTTACTTTTGTACACGTGCTCTGCATTACCACTGAACTTTTTCCCTTCTATGGTAAGGTCGTTTCGGCCTTCGAAACGTGCATTTACACCCAGAGCTTGCAATACATCCAGTATGGGGCGGGTATATTTTCTGAAATCTACCAATTGGTCTTTTTCGCCTTTCTTAATAAAAGTAAAATTCAAATTGCCGGGGTCGTGAAACACTGCTCCACCACCTGAAAGGCGCCGGATTATAGCAATTTTTTGGGCTTTTACATAATCCACATTTATTTCTGCCAATGTGTTTTGATGTTTGCCAACTATAATAGAAGGGCTGTTTATATAAAGATAAAAACACTCTTCGTCTTTGTGTCTCAATAAATATTCTTCCGTGGCCAAATTAAATGCCGGATCATGAGTTGTTGATTTTATACACAACATATTGCTTCTGATTAAAACGGTTTAATAAGTTAAAGTTACATATTCGATAACCTTGACAATCTCTAATTGTTCAGGCGGAATACAAAGATGAGAAATTTATTTGGTAAGAAAAGGGTAAAACAAGAGTTTGGAACGCTTAAACTCCGTTGATTAAATGTTTTGAGCTGTCTTCTGGAAGGTGTGATGTTTGATATTTCGTTTTAAGAAAGCTACCAAACGCTTATTTGCAACTGTTACGGTGTATTCAACTGCTTGTTCTATCTCATTTGAAGTTGAATTGTTTCTGTCGTATTTAACTGCGCCATCTTTAATATGAATTGGTGTGCGCGAAACATCGTAAATGGTTACGTGGTAATGGGTCATTGCAATTTTATCGGTAGTATCTGTTTCTATTCCGCTATACTTAACCGAAATCATAATATTTACATGGTCGCCGGATCTTTTCAGTTCCCTCATTTTTTGAACAAAGACGAATTTTACTGCCGGGAAAGATTCCTTGAGATGATTCTGAATTAAACGTCTAAAATCGAGCCTTACTCCGGCTGAATCGCCATTTGCGCGGTCGTCTGTAATAAGCACGTTAGCCTGTATGGTTGTGGGTTCATCGTCGTGAAAAAGGTGTGCTGGTTCATCATCATAAGAATTTTGAGCGCGCACATTAAACACAGCAGCTGCCGTGAATAAGAATACGAATATGCAAAAAAATGAACCTTTCATTCAGGTATCGGATATTTGAAATTAAACAACGTCTTTAAAGCCTTGCGAAAATACCAACAATTTTACTACAAAGCAATAGCGAAAACTATTTTGTAAAACATAAACGGAGATTAATCCATTAAATTATGCTCAAAAAGTATGGCTTTCATCTTATCCTGCAAATCATGGGCCGAAATTCTGGCTTCCTGGGCAAAATGTTCATTATTTCCGGCATAAATAATTGCCCTTGAGCTATTTACAAGCAAACCACATTGGGCATTAATTCCATTTGCAGCGACTTCTTCAAGGCTTCCGCCCTGTGCACCAACTCCGGGGACCAGTAGAAAATGATTGGGTATAATCTGGCGAATTTCTTTGAGCATTTCGGGCCTTGTAGCACCGGCCACAAACATCAGTTGGTTCTCATCGGCCCATTTTGAGCCTTTGTCTATGACTTCCATAAAAAAGGGCCTGCCGGTGTCTGTTTTCGCAAGTTGAAAATCCTCCGCTCCGCTGTTGGAAGTAACACCGAGAAGAACCACCCATTTATCTGTATATTCAAAAAATGGATCTATACTGTCTTTTCCCATATAGGGCGATAATGTAACGGCATCGAATCGAAATTGCTCAAAAACAGACTTTGCATACATACGTGCTGTGTTGCCAATATCTCCACGTTTGGCATCAGCAATCATTATTATTTCAGGAAAGTTTTGCTGGATATAAGCATTTGTTTTCTCCAAACTAACTAAACCTTTGGTGCCCATGGCTTCATAAAAAGCCAGGTTAGGTTTATAAGCCACGACCAGATCGTGTGTGGCATCAATGATTGCTTTATTAAACTCATATACGGGGTCTTCGTATTTAAAAAGGTGCGAAGGGATTTTATCTTCATCGGCATCTAATCCTACACACAAAAAACTTTGTTTTTTTCTGATCTGATCAAAAAGGGCTTGGGCATTCATGTTTTATAAATTACTTTCTTTTAATTTTTCAGCGTTTTCGGCAGTTTGTAGCTTTTCAATAATTTCTTCTATTTCACCACTCATCACAGCCTGTAAATTATACATTGTAAGGTTTATGCGGTGGTCTGTAACCCTTCCCTGTGGGAAGTTGTAAGTTCTGATCTTTGCAGAGCGGTCTCCTGATGATACCATTGTTTTTCTTTTCGATGCAATCTCATCCATTCGTTTTTGGTATTCCAGGTTGTAAAGGCGCGTCCGTAACTCCTTCATGGCCTTGTCCAGGTTCTTAATCTGCGATTTCTCGTCCTGACAGGTTACCACAATATTGGTAGGAATGTGTGTGAGACGTATGGCAGAGTAGGTTGTATTTACTGACTGTCCGCCGGGACCCGAGCTACAATAAGTGTCTTTACGGATGTCATTTTGGTTAATCTCGAGGTCAAACTCCTCAGCTTCAGGCAGCACTGCAACAGTGGCAGCTGAAGTATGCACACGACCCTGAGTTTCGGTTTGCGGAACCCGCTGCACGCGGTGCACACCCGACTCATATTTCATGATGCCATACACGCCATTTCCTGAAATAAAGGCAATGACCTCTTTAAAACCTCCTGCAGTACCTTCGGTGTTGCTCGTCATTTGAAACTTCCATCCCTTATTTTCGCAAAATTTAGTGTACATGCGAAAAAGATCACCGGCAAAAATACTGGCTTCGTCACCACCTGTACCGCCACGTATTTCGAGTACCACATTCTTATCATCTTCGGGATCTTTAGGTACAAGTAAAACTTTAATTTTTTCTTCCAGTTCAGTTTTCCGGGCTTCCAGTTCTTCCAGCTCCATTTTAGCCATTTCCTTCATTTCCTCATCTTCCCCGCTGAGCATCTCTTTAGATGTCTCAAGGTTGTCTAGCACCAGCTTATACTCATTACCTGCTTCGATAATGGGTTCAAGATTTTTATATTCCTTATTAAGATTGATGTAACGCTTTACATCGGCAATTACTTCCGGATCTGTAATTAATTCTCCAACTTCCTCAAATCGTATTTTAATACCCTCCAGTTTTTCCAGTAAATTACTCATTTTTTCCTCCAATTAATGATATTCAAATTTTCCGTGTTCGCTATCTATAGTTAATTTTTTTTGTGTTGATGACTCAACATAACCCACTTTACGTGCTTCCACATTAAAAGTTGCTGCTATATCGATGATATTCTGTGCAATATCTTCAGGTACATAAAGTTCAAAACGGTGCCCCATATTGAAAACTTTATACATTTCCTGCCAGGTGGTTTGCGATTCCTGTTGAATCAATTTAAAAAGTGGTGGTGTGGGAAACATGTTGTTTTTTATAATGTGCAAATTTTGAACAAAATTAAGTACCTTGGTTTGGGCGCCTCCGCTGCAATGAATCATTCCATGCACATCGGGCCGGTACTGATTAAGGATTTGCCTGATGACCGGAGCGTAGGTTCGGGTTGGTGATAAAACTAATTTCCCGGCATCAAGTTTTAGTCCATAAATAGCATCGGTTAGGGCCTTACTTCCTGAATAAACCAACGAGTCATCTACTGCCGGGTCAAAGCTTTCAGGGTACTTTTTTGCCAAATAGTGGGCAAACACATCATGGCGGGCCGATGTTAATCCGTTGCTTCCCATGCCGCCATTATAAGTATCTTCATAGGTGGCTTTGCCGGTTGAGCTAAGACCTACAATTACATCTCCTTCCCGGATATTTTCATTCGTAATAATATGGTCTTTTCGTGCCCTGGCCGTAACAGTAGAATCGACTATAACGGTACGCACCAAATCGCCCACGTCGGCTGTTTCGCCACCGGTAAAAACCGTGTTAACACCCAGCGATGTAAGCTGTTCCAGTACTTCATTAGTTCCGTTAATAATTGCACTGATTACTTCTCCCGGAATCAGGTTTTTATTGCGCCCAATTGTAGACGAGACCAAAATATTATTTGTAACACCCACACAAAGTAAATCGTCGATATTCATTACAATAGCATCTTGTGCTATGCCTTTCCAAACAGACAGGTCTCCTGTCTCCTTCCAGTACATGTAAGCAAGCGATGATTTGGTGCCGGCTCCGTCAGCGTGCATAATATTGCACCATTCCGGGTCACCAGCCAAAACATCGGGAATTACTTTGCAAAAGGCATTGGGAAAAATGCCTTTATCAAGGTTAGAAATGGCTTTATGTACATCCTCTTTACTGGCGGAAACCCCTCTGCGGGCGTATCTGTTATCTTCCATTACAAATTAATTATTGGCCACAAAATTAATCATTTTATGCTTATTTATTATAAAAAACAGCTCCGATGCCATGGACCACCGGAGCTGTATTATAATGAATATTTATTTCTTTCGTCGAATTCGGGGAACGTAATCGGTTCCGGTTACGCGGAACTCAGTTCTACGGTTAAGCGAATGGGCAATTTCTTTCATTTCTTCTGTTGGTAGATTCCTGATATAAGATTCTGAAAGCACATCACCGGCTTTAAGAAATTCCCAACCGGGTTTGTTGGCATATTCCTGCGCTTCTCTTGGAGAAATCTTTTTGGGTTTTGATTCGCCGTAACCCTTTGAAGTTAATCTTTCTTCATCGATGCCATAAAGAACTAAGAAATCAACAACACTTTTTGCCCGTTTGTATGACAGCTCCCTGTTTGCCTCATCACTCCCGCGGAAGTCGGTATGAGAGCTCAACTCGATGGTAATATTGGGGTTATCGTCTCTGAGCAATTCCACGAGCTCTTCCAGCGCAACCATCGATTCAGGTTTAAGGTCCCATTTTCCAAAGTCGTAGAATACCTTAACGAGTCTGGGTTCATCATTTGGCGGCATAAACAGGTCAAGTTCTATTTCCTGACTTTCGGTCAATCCTTTGGTAGAGAGCTTTTCCTTGCCTGCCAAAAATCCACCTTTACGCGCAATAATTCTGTAGTCTGTATTCGGATTCAGGTCGTATTCAACAGTCGCATCGGCTTCGCTGGTTTTAACTTCGTTTGTACCATCAGAACCAATAAGATTCACCGATGCATCAGGAATTTTTTCACCTGTTTTTTCGTTTTTGACTACCAATTTAAGTTTAAATTCAAGTGGTGGCAGCGCAAACTGAAAAACATCATCTTCACCTCTGGCATCGTCACGGTTTGAAGAAACGAAACCGCGTTCCAGTTTCCGCTCGAATACAATTCCGAAATCGTCTCTTGGTGAATTCATGGGGTATCCCATGTTTTCTATTTCCCACTGACTACCTTGTGGACGAGCCATGAATAAATCCAGTCCACCCATACCTACATGGCCATCAGAAGAAAAATATAGTGTTCCGTCTTTATGCACAAAAGGGAAAACTTCGTTACCACTTGTGTTAATATCGGTTCCCATATTTTCGGGTGTTCCCCAGCCATCATCGCTGGCCGTAACTTTCCAGATATCTTTTCCACCCTCACCTCCGGATTTATCGCTTACAAAGTAAAGTGTTTTTTCATCGTAAGAAATGGCCGGATGGGCTACCATAATAGAGTCTGCCTCATAAATTGCTACCCGTGTAGCTTCTCCCCAATCAATACCTTGTTTTTCACTCTTGTATATTTGTGTTACCATATCGCCATCTTTATTGTCGCGAATGGCTGTAAAATACATCGTATTGGCTTTTTCATTGGTGCAGGCTACACCCTCATCAAATTCAGTATTAATATTTTCTCCCAAAGGTGTTGGGTCTGACCACTCACCCTTCCGGTCGACGCGCGATTGGTAGATATCGGCATAATACTGACCGGTTACGGGATTTATCTCATTTCCTGTGGTTCCTTCAGTTGTAGTTGTAAAATACACTATTGAATAATTATCTTTGCCGTAGCAGGGGGAGAATTCACTTTCGCGTGTATTGAAGAAGTACATAGGTGTAATCTTATGCCGGGTTGGGGTTTTCTTGGCTTCAATAGCAAAGTCGCAAGATTCAATGCCTTTGTTGGCTCGGGCATCATCCGGCACTAATTCCTTGTATTTATTGTAATTAGTCCTGGCTTCTTCATATTCACCATTGGCCAGCAGCGCATCGGCATAATAAAGTGTTGCCAACGGATTTTCAATACCGCGCCTTACGGCTTTTCGGAACCAGATTTCTGCCTGCCTTACATCATCAATGTACCGGTAACATAAAGCTGTTTTAAAAATTAACTCATTTTCGAGTTCGCGGTCGTCAACTTTTCCGTAGGCATATTTAAATAAATCAATGGCTTCAAAATATTTTCCTGAATTGAAAGCGCTCTCAGCCTTTTCGATTCTTCTTTGCTGTGCGTCAGCTAACTGAACAACCATAAAAAAGGCTAAAAACAAACCCACTAACCTGAAATATTGCATAATATACGATTTTCTTTTTGCTTCAATCTAAAATAGAACGTAGAAACTGAAATTTTATGTTTTAATAATGTTATTTGCGAATTTAAATATTTTTATTGAAATAATTTCACTATATCATTTCCATTAGCAAAAATCAAGAGTGCCAGCAAGATAAACATACCTGTCATTTGTGCATACTCCATAAATTTCTCACCGGGTTTGCGGCCTGTAATAATCTCATAGAGTAAAAACACAACGTGTCCGCCATCAAGTGCAGGAATTGGCAGTAAATTAAGAATGGCCAGCATTATCGATAAAAAAGCTGTTAAGCTCCAGAATGATTGCCAGTTCCACACACCGGGAAAAATCTTTCCAATTGTAATAAAACCACCTACTTCTTTATATGCTTCTGTTTCGGGCGAAAAAATCAGCTTAAATTGCTGGAGATATTTTTTCCCTGTATCGTATGCCTTTGATACTCCGGCGGGGATAGCCTCCAGAAAAGAATAATGGCGTGTTTCAAAATCGAGTGCTTTTGTGATGTCAACAGCCACACCTAACATTGCTGTTGAGTCCAGTTGTACTTCAAAAGTTTTCTCGCGGCCGTTACGCAATACGGTAACATCAACTTGATTATTTTGATATTTCCCGAGGGCAGGGCTTACCTGGTCGGCCAATGGTGTGGCAATGGTATCAATCTGAATTATGCGGTCGCCTTTTTGAATGCCAACTTTTTGTGCCACACTGTTTTTCGCAAACCCACCCACCACGAATGGAATACGCGGTGTAAAGAGGCGATCGCCTTTAATAATTTTTTTCTTTATCTCTTCGGGAAGAGTTATACTCATTTTTTCACCATTGCGTATTACCTGAACTGTCGATACATCTTCCAAAAGTATTTTAGTGATAATCTCTCTGTAACGCACAACCTCTTTGCCGTCGAGGCTCACAATTCGGTCACCATCTTTGAAACCTGCCTGGGCAGCAGCAGAATCTACCACAACACCATGCTCCATGTTTTTTACCGGTAAATAATCTTCGCCCCAGGTATATAAAATGGTGGCATATATAAGAAACCCCAGCAAAAAATTAACGAATACACCTCCAAGCATAATCAACAAACGCTGCCATGCGGGTTTGGCCCTAAATTCATAGGGCTTGGCCGGCTTGCTCATCTGTTCCTTATCCATAGATTCGTCAATCATTCCGGATATTTTCACATAACCACCCAGAGGCAACCATCCCAAACCATATGTTGTTTTACCTTTTTTAAATGAAAGCAACGAAAACCCCGGGTCAAAAAACAAGAAAAACTTCTCCACGCGGGTTTTAAAAAGCCTTGCAAAGAAAAAGTGCCCAAACTCGTGGAGCACTATTAATATTGATAAGCTTAATAGAAATTGACCTATTTTAACTATAATCTCCATTCAGTTCTACTTATTTAATTGTTTGATAAACTCTTTTGCTTTTCCCCTGGCTTCAACATCACTATTTATTAAGTCCTCTATGGCTGGGTTGACAACTGGTGTAGCCGACTCCATAGTTTGTTCCACTATTTTGGATATCTGCATAAAACCAATCTGATTGTTTAAAAATGCATCAACAGCTATTTCATTGGCAGCATTAATAATGCAAGGGAAATTTCCTCCTCTTCTAATGGTCTCAAAAGCAATGCCAAGTGCCGGAAATTTTTCTAAATCGGGCTTTTGAAAGGTTAAGGAACTATATTCAGTAAAATCTAATTCGGGCAATTTGTTTTTAAGCCTTTCCGGATAACCCAGTGCATATTGGATTGGCACCCGCATATCCGGCAATCCCATTTGTGCTTTTATAGACCGGTCATCGAATTCGACCATGGAGTGAATAATAGATTGGGGATGGATAACGACCTCAATTTTAAATGGTGGAATTTTAAATAAATGGTAGGCTTCAATTACTTCCAAACCTTTATTCATCATTGTAGCCGAGTCAATAGTAATTTTGTTCCCCATATTCCAGTTGGGGTGTTTCAAAGCATCTTCGCATGAAACACCATACATATCTTTTACATCGGTATCGAGAAACGGACCGCCGGAAGCTGTGAGTATTAATCGCCGTACCTTGTCGTAATTTTCGCCCTGCATCACCTGAAATATGGCCGAATGCTCGCTGTCTACCGGTAATACATTAACTTCTTTACGGGTGGCCATATCCATAACAATATCGCCTGCTACGACCAGGGTTTCTTTGTTGGCAAGTGCAATATCTTTACCTGCATCAATTGCAGCAATTGTGGGTTTAAGCCCGGCAAAACCGACAATAGCAGAAATCACCATATCGACATTTTTATCCGTAGCCAGGGCATCAAGCTCATCTGCTCCTGTTAAGACTTTAACAGAGGATTTTTTTAGGGCACTTTTAACTTCTTTCGCCTGAGTTTCATCCGTAACATGTATCATTGCAGGCTTAAATTCACGCGCCTGTTCAATAATTAAATTGGCATTTGCATGTGTAGATAGTCCAATAACTTCGAACCGCTCGGGGTGTTGACGAATAACCTCCAGAGCTTGTGTACCTATGGAACCCGTGCTTCCTAATATGGCAATTTTCTTCATAATTTTTGCTTTTTGGGGTATAATCAGCAAAGCATTCATGCTGAAAACATGCTATTCAAAATCGATATAATCTTCCGGGTTTACCGGCAATCCATTGTGCCACAATTCAAAATGCAGGTGTGGTCCTGTGGTAAACTCACCTGTATTACCCACAAATGCCACAACTTCACCGGCCACTACCAAATCTCCCTGGTCTTTTAAAAGAGATTCATTGTGTTTGTAAACGGAAATTAAATTATTTGGATGCTGTATTTGCAAACTGTAACCAGTTTCTAAAGACCAGGAACTTGATATAACTGTTCCGGGCAAAGCAGCGTGAACAGAAGTTGATTTTTCTGTGGCAATATCAATAGCATAGTGCCCCTCACCATAATTAAAACGGTTGCTAATTAACCCTTTTACAGGTGCAAAAAATGTCATGCTTTGGATATTATCTTCAGCTTTACTGAATTGCCTTCCCAATAAACTGGCTTGTTGCTCAAGCTTTACACGTTTTCGTAAAACCGAATCCTCCCTGGAAGGCTCCATGTTTAACTCATCATAAAGCTCAACGGTATCGGGCACATCATCGACCCTGGTTCTGCTGTCTCCAGCCAAAATATGTCTCAAATTACGTATATATTGATCTCTTACCATCAACTCATGCTCAATGCTATCGAGCCTGACCGCATTTTGAATCATTTGCTCGTGAAATTCAGCATCCGGATATTCCGGCAATAACCGTTTAAGCGGGGTAAAAGAAATAAGCATAATCCCAATAAAAATCAGCACCATTGCAATACCGCTAACAGCGGTTAAAACATTTAATCCGGTAAGTCTGTATGACCATTTTTCCTCAAAAGTCTGGTCATTCATAATTACCAGCCTGTAAGTACGGCGCAGCCGCGATATAACTTTCTTTTTATTTTTTTTAGCCATGAAACTTTATTAATATAAAAATCAGAAGGTACAATATTCTGCAAATATAATACTTCCGTTGGTTATTTGAAATATCAAGCCTTATGGATATTATTCATATTGAATGCTTTCATTAATAATATTTTGGCTTATCAATCAATTTCGCTTTAATACAACGTTCGACACACAATTTTAATATAAATTTGCGTTTTAGTTCATAGAATTTTTGTGTGAAGCTTAAGAGTTGTATTTTTATTTAATTTTTTAAACCAAAACCCCGTACTAATGAATAAAGTAATTCTTATAAGTATAATAATAGCAGCATTTTTTTCTACACAATCATGTACAGACATAAGCACTGCCAGTGGCGGAGGAAGAGAAGGCGAAGTTGTGGTTGTGCTCGATAAAAAGTTCCATGAAACAAAAGCTGGAGACTATGTTGACACAGTGCTCAAAGCTCCGGTTTACGGGTTGCCGCAATATGAGCCCATGTTCAAAGTTTATATGATTCCATGGAATGCCTTTTCCAATACCTTCCGGGCTTTTCGTAATATTATAAAAATTACAATTTCATCGGATGTAAAAAAACCAAAAGTTACCGTCAAAAGGGCCAACATGCAGGTGGTATTTCACTTTAAGGCTCCCAATGAATCGGCTTTTGTGGAGCTACTGATGAGTAACCAGCAACAACTGCTTGATTTACTCCATTACACCGAAAAAAAATATGCCAAATACAAAATACGACAAGGAGTTAATAAAAACCTCAGAAACTACATTCTTAAAAATTACAATCTACATACAACCTTCCCAAAAGGTTATGAGGTGCGACTCGATACCACTAATTTTTTGTGGGTTTCTTTCGAAACTAAAGATATGAGCTCAGGAGCTTTTATTTACCATTTCCCATATAAAGACACCAATACTTTTTCGAAAGATTATTTGCTGAATAAAAGAGATTCATTACTTAAGTTATATGTGGAAGGGCCGCTGGCAAAAACGAGAGAAACCTATATGACTACTGAATACCGCTATATCCCACCCAAATTCACGGAATTAATGGTTGAAAATAAATATTACACAGAAATCCGGGGGCTATGGACAGTGGTCAACGATTTTATGGGTGGGCCGTTTATACAAATCAGCCGGTTAGACAAAAAACGTAACCGCGTAGTTGTTTTCGATGGCTACGTATATAACCCGGGTGGCAATAAACGCAAGTTTGTTAGGTATTTAGAGGCAATTGGTTACATGATAAAATTTCCGGAAGAAGTATCTCATGGAAAAAAAACTAAAAAAACTCAATAGCATACATAGCTTAGAGGAGCTCAACCAAATGCTGCTTGATGCTTCTTTGAACAAAAAAGTGCTTCAGCAAATTGAAAAAGATTTCTCACAATTAGACCTAAGCCTCAACATTGAAAGTCCCGAAATTATCAGCTTGATGCAAAATCATATCGAGCAATTGCTTCATAGAGACTATGCTCGATTAATGAACCTGCTTTATCGAATTGATTTATCGGAATCAAAAATGAAAGCACTGAAGGAATATGATCCCACCATGCCGGAACGGGATGTAATTACTTTTTTAATTATTCAGCGCGAAATGCAAAAAGTAATGTTTCGGGAATTATATAAGGATGGCTTCTAAACAAAACATATTCTCGATAGTTTTATCACTGTTTGAAAAGGATAAAAGAAAATGAGTAAAAAATTTTACAGAATTTTGCTGGCAGTTCTTATTTTTCTGGGACTTGGGGCAGTTTTGATGATAACATTGGAATCGCTGAAACCGGAAAAGCCAAAACAAGAGCCACCACAGGCAACCCGGTATGTAAGCGCAGAAAAAATCAGTTATGAAAATTACAAAACAGAAATAAAAGCGTCAGGCAGGGTCATGGCCATAAAACAAATAAACCTGAGCAGTGAAGTACAAGGGAAAGTTTATGGTGGTGACGTAGTTCTGAAAAAAGGTGCCCGTTTCAAAAAAGGTCAGATACTTGCAAAAATTCTCAATGAAGAAGTAACCTATAACTTGAAATCCCAAAAAAGCAAATTTTTAATGTCGCTGGCCAATGTGCTGGCCGACCTGAAACTCGACTTTCCCGATGTCTATGAGGAATGGCAAAAATTCTTCAGTTTAGTAAACGTACACGATAACCTGCCAAAACTCCCCAAGATATCTAATAATCAATTAAAAATATTCCTTTCTTCACGTAATGTGCTTGGTGAATATTACTCCATTAAAAGCTTTGAAGAACGAGTAAATAAACAAACAATTGTAGCACCCTTTACAGGAAATTTCACACAAGTTAATATGCAGGAAGGTTCTGTAATCAACCCCGGAGGGATTATTGGTGCCATTATCAACACTTCAACTTACGAAGTAGAAGTTCCTGTAGAAAAAAATGAAGTAAGATGGCTGAGAAAAGGCCAAAAAGTGAAAGTTGTGCCAGAAGAAAATACAGCTGATACATTAAAAGGAAATATTGTACGAATAGCCCAGTTTAAAGACCCGCAGACTCAAAGCATTCCTGTATACGTGCAAATTCCGGCAAAACCCGGCCTGGTGTACGAAGGCGATTATTACAATTGTCTCTTCCAAAACATTACAGTAAAAAATGCTATGAAATTAGCTCGTAGTGCGGTCTTTAACCACAATGAAGTTTTTTTGGTGCAGAATGACCGGTTGCAAAAAGAAGAAATTAATATTGTAAAAGTGAACGAAAAAACACTTTTTTTCAATGGACTTCAACCGGGTGAATTTATTGTGAATGAACCATTGCTCAATGCCAATGAGAACATGCAGGTAAAAATTATTGATAAAGCAGAAAACAAAAAGAGGCAATGAGAAGACTGATTCAACAATTTGTGCAATTTCCGTTCTATGCCAATGTTATAATTGCAGTTTTACTCATTGGAGGGATAGTTGGCTATTTGAGCATGAAAAAATCCTTCTTTCCTGAGCGTACTTCCCGCGAAATTACAATCTCTGTATTTTATCCAGGAGCCTCGCCCGAACAGATGGAAGAAGGTGTTACAACACGAATAGAACAGGCCATACGCGGTATTGTTGGGATTAAAGAATTTACCAGTACTTCTTCGGAAAATTTTTCCAGGATCCAGATTACAACAACAGGCGAATACGACCTGGACGAAACCCTTATGGAGGTAAAAAATGCAGTGGATGGGATCAGCTCTTTTCCTACAGCCGCTGAACGACCCATTGTTTATAAACAACGATCTGTGTCGCAAGCCATGTTCTTAAGTTTATACGGCGACACAGATGTTTTTACCTTAAAAAAATATGCCGACCAAATAGAGAACGACTTTCTCGCCTCCGGAGTAATCTCTCAATTGGGTATATCCGGATATCCCAATCTCGAAATTTCTGTTGAAATCAGTGAGGAAGACCTGATGCGTTATCAACTTACAATGAATGATCTCATACAGGCCATTGCCACTACTAACCGCGACATTGCTGCAGGTCTGATAAAATCACCACAGGAAGAAATCCTTGTGCGCATCAGAAACCGTTCTGTAGAACCTAATGAAATAGGAGAAATTATACTGCGCGCCGGAGAAAAGGGAGATTACATACGCATTAGAGATGTGGCCGAAGTAAAAACAAAATTCCAGGATGTGCCCATGGAATACACGCTCAATAGAAAGAGAGCTGTTTCAATCTCCATTCAAAAACTACCGGAAGAGGACCTGGAAAAAATATCAAAGTACGTTGACCAATATATTGCAGATTTTAATGCAGAACACGATGACATTACACTGAAACAAACCTTTAACTTTCTTACTGTATTAAAAAGTCGCCTGAATCTTTTATATCGAAATGGAGGTATTGGGCTGTTGCTCGTTGTGGTTGCACTGGCCTTCTTTTTAAGTTTCAGGCTTTCATTGTGGGTTGCATGGGGTATTCCAGCCTCATTCCTGGGCATGTTTATCATAGCCAGCATTTATGGCATTACAATTAACATGATCAGCCTGTTTGGAATGATCCTGGTTATTGGTATTTTGGTGGATGACGGAATTGTTATTGCAGAAAATATTTATGCTCATTTTGAAGAAGGCAAACCTCCCAAGAAGGCCGCAATTGATGGTACCTTAGAAGTCCTTCCGGCAGTAGTAACCTCTATAAGCACCACTATCGTAGCCTTTTCTCCACTTTTCTTGATTCGCGAAGGCGGGTTGGAGTTTATGTTCGAAATGGCATTTGTGGTTGTAGCCAGTTTAGGCTTTTCGCTCTTTGAAGCATTTCTTGTGCTGCCGGCCCATCTGGGAAATCATCGTGTATTAAAACCAATCGAAGGAAACAGTCCCGGAAAGCGCTTACGTAAACTATTTGATCGGTTTATTTTTTATATGCGCGACAATATTTATGGAAGGGTTTTACGATTTGTAATTCGTTGGCGCTGGTTTTTCGTATTCCTGCCCATTTTTGTAATATTGATGACTGTAGGACTTTTAAAAGGAAATTTTATAAAATTAACGTTTTTCCCTCCAGTAGCTTTTGACTTTTTTAATATAGACCTTGCGTTCAAACCCGGCGAAGGAGAGGCACAAACAATACGTTACCTGAAAAAGTTTGAAGATCTTACGTGGGAAGTAAACGAAGAGCTCAAAGAAAAATATAACGACGATCAGAATTTCATTGATTATACTTTCTTAAACCTGGGGAATGCCTTTAATGGTAACGAAACAGGCAGCCACGCTGGTAACATAAGAGTAATTTTGCGCGATATGGAAGGGGCCCCGGTTAATTCTTACGATATTATCAACCTGATAAGTAAAAAAATTGGCGATGTGCCCGAAGCACAAAAGTTTGCTGTGGGAGGCAACAGTCGGTTTGGCAAACCGGTTTCCATGAGTTTGCTGGGCCAAAATATTAAAGAATTAAG
Source organism: Salinivirga sp. (assembly GCF_055145285.1). Lineage (NCBI taxonomy): Bacteria > Pseudomonadati > Bacteroidota > Bacteroidia > Bacteroidales > Salinivirgaceae > Salinivirga > Salinivirga sp. Next base: position 24,104 of record NZ_JBSRDC010000022.1, read on the forward strand.
TGCTGCAAAAGATTTTGTGGAAAACCGCTTAAATGAATTTCCTGAACTCAAAGATGTTACAAACAACAACGTGCCAGGCAAGCAGGAAGTACAACTTGACTTAAAACCCAAGGCTTATTTCCTTGGATTAGACCAAAATTATGTAGCCACGCAGGTTCGTCAGGCATTTTTTGGCGGCCAGGCGCAACGTTTACAAAAAGGAAAAGACGAACTTCGAGTGTATGTAAGATATCCCAAAGAAGACCGCATGCGGCTCGGACAACTCGAAGATATGAAAATAAAAACCGCTGCAGGATATTATCCCTTATCGGAACTTGCCGATTATAAAATTGAAAGGGGTCCCGTAAGTATTAAAAGATACAACAGTCAGCGGGAAATCAGAATTGAAGCTGATACCAGAGATCCACTGGAACCTGTTCCGGAAATAATTGAGCGAATCAATAAAAAAATTGTCCCTGAAATCAAGGCACAGTTTCCCGGAGTGGACATTACCTACCAGGGGCAACAACGCCGAAGCAGCGAATCGATTGCTGAAATTCAAAAATATTACCTGCTTGCCTTTCTGATCATTGTGCTTATCCTCATGATACATTTCAAATCATTTGAACAAGCTGCCATAGTACTACTGATGATACCACTTGCATGGCTTGGTGCTATGTGGGGGCACGGAATTGAGGGTATCCCCATTTCCATGCTTAGTGTTTGGGGCATGGTAGCATTATCCGGAGTTATTGTAAACGATGCTGTAGTCTTCCTCGCCAAATACAACCGATTTTTGCTCGAAGGTTACAAAATGCTCGATGCTTTATATAAAGCAGGCATGACTCGTTTCAGACCTATTGTACTAACCACCATTACAACTACCATAGGTTTATATCCATTGATCCTCGAAAATTCATTTCAGGCACAATTTTTAATACCAATGGCAGTAGCACTTGCCTACGGTGTTTTAATAGGAACCGGCTTTATTTTAGTCTTTTTCCCAGTACTCATTGGTGTATTAAATGATTCACGCAGGGTTGTTTTCTGGGCCCTTAGCAAACGGAAAAAAATGCATACAGCAGAAGAAGTAGAATTTGTTATTTTGAATGAAAAGAAAAAAATTCGATAAATATTATGGTTGTTTCAAAAAAATATATATACTTTTGTAATCTCATAGCTGTTTTCATTTGGATTGGTGGTTCCGGGCCAGCTCTTGGCCAGGAGCCACTTTCTTTTTTTGATGCCATATCTAAAACCCTTGAAAACAATTACCAAATACGCATTGCTCAAAAAGACGTGGAAATTTCCGCTAACAATAACACTCCCGGAGCAGCAGGAATGTGGCCATCAATTACTTTGTCAGCAGCGCAAAACAACAGATGGACAGACCAAACCCAACCCCAAAACAGTACTACCATTTCCAATGATATTTCTCCGTCTGTAAATCTCAATTGGCTTCTTTTTGGCGGTTTCTCCGTACAAATTACACGAGAACGACTTGCTGAGCTACAAAACCTCTCAAAGGGAATGATGGGTGTGGTAGTAGAAAATACACTTCAAGCCATCATTTTAGCTTATCAGAAGACCTTGCTTGAGAAAGAACGTTTAAAGATTACAAAAGAAGTAATGAACATTTCTCTCGATCAGCTTCGATATGCCAGAACACAAAAAGCCACAGGAAACGGAACCACTTTCGACTTACAGCAAGCCCGGGCTGCCTACCTCGAAGATAGTTCCAATTACATTTTACAAGGTATTAACTTGCGCAATACCAGACGTAATCTGAACCTCATTATGGGCGAATCTCACACAAAACAATACATTCTAACAGACAGTTTTCAACCCATAGCGCATACTTTTAATCTCGAAGAACTTTATAATCGGCTTGAGTCAAGCAATCAAACACTTACTAACCAGTATATAAACCAAAAACTTATTGAATACGACCTAAAGCAGAGCAAAAGTAATCTTTACCCAACTTTTTCGCTTAATGCCGGGTCAAGTTATACCTATGGCTCAAGAAAAGTAGACGATATGCCCAGAACCAACTCAGACCCTTTAATGGTTTATGGTAACTTTACCCTAAGCTTTAACCTGTTTAATGGCGGACAAGTAAACAGAGCCATTCAAAACGCCAGAATCTCATTGCAGCAAAGCAAGCTGGAAACTCAGGAGATGAGTAAACAGCTTAAGATGCAATTGGTTTCACTTTACGACTTGTACAACGTTCGAAAACAGCTGTACGATGTAGCATTAGAAAACGAAAATCTTACCCGCCTGAATTATGAACTGGCCCGCGACCGATACCGACTGGGAACAATCAACAGCATCAACTTCAGACAAATTCAGCTCACCTATTTTAATGCCTCTTTATCCAAATTACAAACCATTTATGACATCATGGATACTTATACAGAAATTATGCGAATGACCGGCAGCATCCTGAATGAGTTCGACCCTGAGAAACAGTGATAAAACGTATGGAACCTCAAAAAAACCTTATGCAAATTAAGGCAAATTGAGTAAGTTCAAATCGGGTAAAACGAATAATTTCGTACATTTGTGAGATTAATAAAGCGAGATTATTTGATATGGAAAGAGTTGTAAGTGGAATCAGATCAACAGGAAATTTACATTTAGGAAATTATTTCGGTGCAATACGAAATTTTATTAAGATGCAGGAGAATCATGATTGCTATTTTTTTATAGCCGATTATCATTCACTGACAACCCACCCCAACCCGAAAGATTTGCATAGTAATGTAAAACAAGTGCTTGTTGAATACCTGGCAGCAGGTCTCGACCCCGAGAAAGCCACACTATTTATTCAAAGCGATTTGCCCGAAGTAGCAGAGCTAAACCTACTGCTAAGCATGAATGCATATGTGGGTGAACTGGAACGCACTGCAAGTTTCAAAGAAAAAGTTCGTAAAAACCCCAATAATGTCAATGCCGGGTTGCTCACCTACCCCGTTCTTATGGCCGCCGACATACTAATTCACCGGGCCACAAAAGTGCCTGTAGGTAAAGACCAGGAGCAGCACCTTGAAATGTGCCGTAAATATGCGCGTAGGTTTAATGGCATGTATAAAACAGAATATTTTAAACCACCGGAACCATGGAACTTTGGCGATGACCTCCTAAAAATACCTGGTTTAGATGGCAGTGGAAAAATGGGCAAATCTGAAGGTAATGGTGTATATTTGGCCGATACACCCAAACAAATCAGAAAAAAAGTAATGAAGGCCGTTACTGATGCCGGTCCAGCAGAACCCAATTCACCGGTTTCAGAACCCATTCAAAACCTTTTCACCATTATGCAGGTAGTATCAGAACCTGAAACACTACAATTCTTCAAAGAAGAATATGCCAAATCCAGTATTCGATACGGCGACCTGAAAAAACAATTGGCCGACGATATAATTAAATACATCGAACCCATTTACAACAGAATACAGGATATATCTGCTGACAACACATATTTACAGAAAGTAGCGAGAATGGGAGCTGAAAAAGCCAGAGAAAGTGCGCAAAAAACCATTAAAGAAGTGCGCGAAATTATTGGTTTTAAAAAATTTTGAGCTTTTGATTGATTTTATTAAGTTTAAAAGCCTTTTGTCATGCAAATAATGAAGAATACATGCAACTGATAAAATATAACATACAATGAACAGGCAACACGCAGTAATTTACAGGTAAAAATGAAAATTACTGCGTTGTTTTTTTCAGCAACTTACATTTATCAAGTAAATTAGATGCTTAATTATTTTTACAGGAATGAAAATCAAACTCCGCCTACGACATAAAATACAGTTTATCATCATATCGCTATCGATATTGGTATTTACAGGAGCTATTAGCTATATTGCCTATAAAGACCGGCAGGCTTCTTACCAAAACCAAACCCGACTTATTGAAGCCCAAACGGAAAAATATGCAAATGAAATTAAAGTGCTCATAAATGAAGACTTTGCCGTGGTGAGAACGCTTGCGTTGGCCTTTAAAACATATGAATTTCTTGATAAAGATACATATCAGAAACTGGTAAATGAAATCTATGATCATGTGTTCCAGGGCAACCCCGACTTTTACCAACTCTGGGATAGTTGGGAGCTGAATGCTGTCGATAGCACATGGAACCGCCCCACTGGTAGAATTACCAACACCCGATTGCGTGAAAAAGGTGAAATGAAAAGGCTTATCGACATTCGCAGTCTGGATGGAGACAATCAGTATTACGCAAAAGACAAAGCACTTGCCCGAGAACTCATCTCAGAAATATATGCCGATGCTTTTTCAGAGCAAAAAGCCGATAAAAAAATCATGACCTCCTACGAAGCCCCCATCATGGACCAAAAGAAATTTGTAGGACTGGTTGGTGTAGATGTTACACTTGATCGTTTTCAGGAAATTGTAAGCAATATTCAAATAGAAAACCTCGAAAAAAGCTATGCTTTCCTGATATCGCACAATGGTAAATACGCCGGACACCCTGATAACGAAAAATTAAACACCTATATTCCTAAAAACCCCACAAGCAACCCCGACTTCAATATTTATCAGAAAATAAAACTGGGAAAGCCATTTTCTATTATAAATAATAACGGTGATAAAGAACGCTTTGTAAGCTATTTCCCTATAAAAATTAGTCGCACCAACACTTATTGGTACCTTGGAATTACAGTACCAAAAGATTCTATTATTAAACAGGTTAACGAAAATTTATATATATCATTCCTTGTTGGTACATTAGGTTTAATCTTACTAAGCATTGTAATATATTTCGTAAGCCTAAGTATTTCCAGGCCCGTACAGGCGGTAACCAAACAACTAAATAAGCTGGCTAAAGGTGAAATTAAGACAAGCAACAAGTTAGAGCTCAAAACAGGAGACGAAATTGAAGAAATGGCAAAAGCCCTTAACCAAACAATTGAAAAACTCAACCAAAAGAACCAATTTGCCAGGCATCTCGGACAAGGAGATTTAGAACAGGAACTGGTTATTGACGATGAAGAAGATGAATTAGGGCAGTCGCTTATCGAAATGCAGGAAAATCTTCAAAAAGCGCGAAAAGAGCAAGAAGAAAGACAAAAAGAAGACGAAATTAATAAATGGGTCAATCAGGCCATAACAGAAACCAGTGACATTTTCAGAAAACACAACCAAAACATTAAAGAACTCACATTTAACACTTTAAAATACTTGCTTGATTACCTCAACGTATCACAAGGCGGAATATATGTGAAAAATGATGAGGATGATGAAATATATTACGAACTTATTTCGGCAATTGCTTATGGTCGCGATAAACTCATCGAAAAAAAGATAAAAGACGAAGAAGGCCTGGTAGGACGTTGTGCTTATGAGGGCTTAACAGTTTATATGACAGAAATCCCTGAAGATTATGTCAACATTAAAACCGGCCTTGGAGGTGCCAACCCACGGACAATACTTCTGGTTCCCATAAAAAATAATGAAGAAGTGCTGGGGGTAATCGAACTCATTTCTTTCAATGAATTTTCCGACTATCAGATAAAAATGGTAGAGCAAATTGGAGGCAACCTTGCTGCCACAATAGCCAATGTGCGCATAAACCAAAAAACAGAAGGACTCCTGCACCGCTCCCAAAAACAAACCGACGAACTGGCACAGCAAGAACAGGAAATGCGGCAAAATGTAGAAGAAATGAAAGCTACACAGGAGGAAGCACACCAAAGACAACACGAAATGAAAGCACTCCACGAGGCGGTAAATGATATTGCTTATGTAGCTGAATTTGACATGGACGGTCATTTGATTGATATGAACAAAAACCTGGAGGTTTTACTGGCAAAGCCTAAAGACCAATTGATAGGAATGCAGCAGGGCAGTTTTTCCGGAAACATTGACCAACAGGAATTTGAAAAAACATGGGAACAACTACGCGCAGGTGAATCAATTACAATAGAACAAAAAATTAAATCAGGTAATAAAGATGTATGGTTGTTGGAAACATACAAACCAATAATTAATGCTGAAGGCGAGCCATACAAAGTCATCAATATTGGTATCGACATTACACATACAAAAAACACATAGACGTATTATAAATCAACTCAGATTAAAGCATCACCATGAAAGGGTTAATCAATAAAATAAAAGAAAGTATACAGGCAAAACTGCAGCTCTTTATTTTGAGTAGTGCCACGGTTATCTTTTTATTAACCATTTTATATGTTAGTATAGAAACCCGGCAGATGGCTTTGGATGAAGCAAAAAGGTTAACCATTGAAATTGCCGAAAAAAGAGCCGCTGATATTGAAAGTGAACTCAACAAAGACTTCATGCTCACACATACCCTTGGTAAAGCTATACAAGATTTTGTGCTATACAATGATTCAATCAGAAACCAGGTGCTGCCACCAATGCTAAAACGCGTATTCGAACAAAACCAGCACCTACAGTCTATATGGATGCATTGGGAACTTGCGGCCATTGAAGAAGACTATCCCAACAATTTCGGCAGAGTGCGCAAGAACTACTACAGAGTTGATAATGAGATTAAAAGAAAAATAGATACTGTTGATACTGAAGGGGATGACATTGATGGTTTATATTACAAAATAAAAAAAGAAAAAAAGAACGTAATAACAGAGCCCTACTGGTATTCCTATACAGAAGACGAAACCAATAAAATACTGGAAACCAGCATATGTGTTCCCGTGCTCCAAAGTACGCGTTTTCTGGGATTAATGGGTATAGATTTAAAACTGGAACGGTTCTCAAGCCTAATTAAATCTATTAATCCCTATAAAAACAGCTATGCTTTTTTCGTAAGCCACGAAGGCACTATAATATACCACCCCGAATCTGCTAACATTGGCAGCAACCTCCTCGAAGACAACCCCAGGGACGCTGAAAAATTCAACTTCAAAAGACGAATGAAAGCGGGTAAAACATTTTCATTCGACCGAACAAAATATGGTAAAAAACACTTTACAACTTTTGCTCCCGTATACATAGGCGATACCCATACCCCATGGTATTTAACCATTGTAGTTCCCTACGAACAAATGCTAATACAGGCGAATCAGAATATGCAAAAATCGCTGCTTATTGGATTAGCAGGAATTATTATTTTGGCATTAGTCCTTTGGGTTATTGCGCGCAACATAACAAGGCCACTGGTTAATATCTCTAAGTTGCTAAAAGAACTGGCCGAAGGCAAAATCAATACAGACCGTGAGCTTAAAATTAAAACAAAAGATGAAATAGGAAGCATATCGTTAGATGTCAATGGGTTAAAAAACAGCCTGGCCAGAACAGCCGGGTTTGCAGAAGAAATCGGGAAAGGCAACCTCGATGTAGAATTTGAAAAATTAAGCGATGAAGATGTCATAGGCAACGCATTACTAAACATGCGGAAAAGCCTGCAAAAATCTGAAAAAGAAGAAGAAAGGCGCAAAAAGACTGACCAAATCCAAAAATGGATCACCGATGGCATAGCTAAAATTAATGACTTAATGCGCCAACATAATCAACTAAAGACACTCTCTTATGAAGTAGTCAAATTTATAGCAGATTACCTCAACGCCAATCAGGGAGCCTTTTACGTTGTAGCTGACAAGGATAATATAGCATCTGAGGAAGAGATAACCTTTGAAGCGACCTCTGCCCTGGCATGGGGAAGAAAAAAACCTTTGCACAGAACCGTTAAAATGGGAGAAACCCTCATTGGCAGGGCCGCCTATGAGCAAGCTACACTTTACATGACAGAAATACCCGACAATTATGTCAACATTACATCAGGTTTAGGCAAGGCAAACCCAAGATCATTGCTTATTGTACCCTTGATGCTAAATGAAGAGGTATTGGGGATTATTGAAATTATTTCATTCAACGAGCTGGAAAAATATCAGATAGAATTTGTAGAGCAAGCCGGAGAAAGTATAGCCTCCACAATAGCATCACTAAAAATAAGCCAACGCACAAGTAAACTTCTCGAGCAAACAAAAAGTCAGGCCGGAGAACTTACAGAAAAAGAAGAAGAACTCAGGCAGCAGATGGAGGAAATGCAATCGACACAGGAAGAAGCCAATAAGCGCGAAGCTGAAATGACCGGAATGATTACAGCCATAAATTCCTTAGCCTACGTAGCCGAGTTTAGCATGGATGGATACATCATTAATATCAATGAAGCATATGCCCAATTGCTTGAATTGCCCAGACAACAAATTATTGGCAAAAAACAAGGATTTTTCGAATTAAGTAATGACAAAGAACGCATTGAGAATTTTGAAAAACTATGGGCGAAAATGCGGAAAGGAATCCCCCACAAACAAGAACAAAAAATTGAAATTAACAATAAAACAAGGTGGCTGTCAGAAGTTTACACCCCCATAAAAGACAACGACGGAGAACCTCAAAGGGTAGTAAACATAGCAATAGACATTACACACCTGAAAATGAAAAGCGAAGACTAAAAGCATTACAGCAATGAAAAATATACGATTCAATCTAAACACCCGGATGATGGTTTACCTGCTAAGTGGGGCCACATTTATCTATTTAATCTCATTGGGCACTGTAATAATGCAAACTATTAATAGCACAAAAAAAGATACTTACAGAATAGTCGAAAAAACAGCAGCAGAAAAAGCCAACCTTATTAAATCTGTAATTGATTCCGACATAAAAGCAATCGAAATACTCGCTGATGTGGGGACAACATTTAAGATGGCTGCTTTTCAGGAATGGGAAAAAATATATCTGGCTCAACAAAAAGCCATACTCCAAAATAACCCACAATATATTTCAGTTGCCACAAGCTTTGAACTTAAATACATCGACTCAACCTACAATAATGATTATGGAAGGCTTATGCGAGGTTATTACCGGGAAGGAAATGTTATAAAACTTTTTGATGCCAAAAGAAACCTCGAAGGAGACAACTATACAAGTAACTACTATAAAATAAAGACCAATAAAAAACACTTTATCAGTAACCCGGAGCTTTTTTCCTATACGGGAAATGAAAAAGATGCTGTTTTAAATACCAATATTTCAGTTCCTATTCTAAAAAACAGCGACTTTGTAGGTCTGGCCGGAGCTGATGTTAATATGAATTACTTCCAAACCATTACAGACTCCATTCAGCCCTACAAAGGAAGCTATGCTTTTATATTATCAGCAGATGGAACTGTTGTTGCTCACCCTAAAGAAGATTGGATTGGGCAAAAATTAAGCACCATTGACTCTGTCTACGCAGCGAGTGGCAATATAGACAAACGCATTGACAAGGGTAAAACATTTACTTTCAGCCACCACGACACATTGATGGGAACAGCGTATCAATATACTTTCTCTCCCATAAAAATCAGAAAAACCGACACCAACTGGGCATTGGCAGTAGCATTTCCAACCACAATAATTGAAGAAAGAACAAACTCTTTTTTACGCACAGGAATTACCATTGGTATACTGGGTTTAATTGTAATGGGGTTTATAATTTCCATAATAGCTCGCAGCATAAGCAGACCAATTATTAAAAGCACAAAAATCCTTAAAGAGCTCTCCAATGGAAATATTGACAAAAAAAACCACCTCGACATAAAAACAAAAAATGAGCTTGGTGAGATGGCTGATTCTGTAAACCAGTTGACAGAAGGTTTATACAGAACTGCAGAATTTGCCTCATCAGTAGGAAATGGTGAATTAAATGTCGACTTTCAGAAACTCAGCGATGAAGACATGCTCGGTAAAGCTTTGCTGGAAATGCGCGATAACCTCACACGAGCAAAAGAAGAAGAAGCCAAACGTAAAAAAGAAGAAGAAATAAGACGATGGGCAGCCGACGGCTACAGTATAATCAATGATTTACTACGCCAGTCAAAAGATCTTCAGGAACTCTCTTACTCCATCCTTTCGAATATTATAAAATATGTAGATGCTGCCATGGGCGCTATTTATGTGTTAAACGATGCCGAGAAAGATGACATATATTACGAAATGATAACAGCAGTAGCCTATGAGCGCGAAAAGCTAATGCGCGATAAAGTAAGGCCTGAAGAAGGACTCGTTGGAAGATGTGCACACGAAAAACTAACCATACACCTGCGGGAAATACCCGAAAACTACGTAAGTGTTACATCCGGACTTGGTGAAAGCAAGCCAAGGAGCCTTATTCTAATTCCCCTTAAAGTAAATGAACAGGTTCTGGGGGTAATTGAACTTGTATCTTTCAATGAATTCAAAGATTATCATGTAGACTTTTTGGAGAAAGCCGCAGAGAATGTAGCCAGTGATATTTCAACCACAAAAATTAACCAGCGTACCGAAGTTTTACTCAAACAATCGCAACAACAAGCTGACGAGCTGGCGCAACAAGAAGAAGAAATGCGCCAGAACATGGAAGAAATTCAGGCCACACAAGAATCGTTAAAAGAAAGCCAGGCCAAAACACAAATGATCTTCGATAATATTATCGATGCCCTCGTTACAATCGACAGCCATGGCATTATAGAACTTTGGAATCCAGCTGCCGAAGAACTCTTTGGCTATACCTCAAAAGAAGCTATTGGCCAAAACATAAAACTCATTATGTATGGAGAAAATGCCAGGGACCATGATAATTATATCAAAAGGTATCTGAAAACCGGACAACGGCATGTGCTTGGAAAATCGAGAGAAGTTATGGGTATGCACAAATCAGGCAAAAAATTCCAAGTCGAATTACGACTCGAAGAAGGCCGGCTCGGCAACGAAGCTAAATTTATAGGCGTGCTGCGTGATTTAACCGAAAAGAAAAAAGCACAGGAAGATATTGAGCAAAAAATGGAGCAGCTTAAGGAGCTTAAAGAAATGGCCGAAACCAGTAAAGAGGAAATGAAGTTACTCGTTGATGGCGTAAAAAACGTTTCCCTTTACGTAGAATATGATATGAACCGAAAAATTATTGATATTAACGAGAACTTCCTTAATTTGCTGGGAACAAAAAAATCAGAAATGATCGGTGTAAAACAAGGAGCTTTTGAAACCGATCCCGAAAAACAAAAAGAGTTTAATCAGTTGTGGAAAGATTTGTCAGCCGGGAAAACAAGAAGATTAGTGCAACACATAATGGCCAAAGGTAAAAACCTTTATTTTTCAGAGGTTTATATACCAGTGAGAAATTTAAATGGCGATATTTATAAAGTTATTAACCTGGCCATTGATATAACAGATACAATCAGAAAAAAATAACAAATCCAAAGATTGATGAATCTATTTAAAAATATAAGGTTTAGCTTAAGCATCCGGTTATTATTAGGAGTAGTGCTGGTTGCTGGCATTATCTATCTGATAACCATCCAATACATCAACTACGATTATAAAGAGGTTGCCATAGAAATGGCCAAAAAAACAGCCGGGCAGCAAGCCGAAAATATAACCTCCCGGGTTAAAAATTTATTTGAAGCCGACTTCGAATTGATAAGAACCTACGGCAACACATTCGAAAAATTCAATGCCCTGGAGCCTCAAACCTACCGGGATTTCTTCAACAGTGCCCTGGAACGTTTGCTAAGACAAAATCCAAGATACATCTCCGTATGGGATAACTGGGAAAGACAATATATAGAACCCAACTGGAACCTACCCTACGGACGCCTCTCATATATTTATTTCCGGGAAGGCAATTCGATTACATATACCGTTGATACGCTCAACACTTTTGGCGATGACACCACAAGCCTTTATTATGATTACAAATCGAACCCCCGGGAAGGAATAACAGAACCATATACTGATGTTTATTCAGGTGGCTCTGGCGAAGAAATTCTTATGACCTCCATTATAGTGCCCGTTATGAAAGACACCAATTTCGTGGGCATGGTAGGTGCAGATATTAGTCTGAAGCAACTAAAAATACTCGTTGATTCATTGGACCAAAGATTCGAAGGTTATGCTTACATACTATCCAACAAAGGATTTATTGTAGCACATCCCAATGAAACATATTTGGGTAAAAACTTCGCTACTACCGATAGCCTGCTGAACCAAGAGTATACAATCATTGACCACATTAAAAAAGGGGAATACAATAAATTTGTTACCGCGGATAATAAAACGGGTGAAGAATTTTACACAACAATTATTCCGGTCACTTTTGGGAAAAGCGACTCTCACTGGGGTATAGCCATCAATGTGCCTTTACAAAATATCATAACCGAAGCCGAGAGCCACATTGAAGATTCACGAAAAGTAGGTATATACGGGTTACTCATATTAATATTTGTAACCCTCCTTGTAGCTTATCAAATCATCAAACCAATCAAAAAAACAACCAAAGTACTGCAACAATTATCACTTGGTGAAATCAAAAAAATAGATGACATTAATATCAAAACCGGTGATGAGATTGAACAAATGAGTCTTTCGGTTAATACGGTTATCAAAGGCTTCAAAGACACCGTTGAATTTGCGAACCAAATAAAAAACGGTAATTTTGATCATAAGTTTACTCCCCTGAGCGATAAAGACGTGCTGGGTAATGCCGTATTGGAAATGCGGGATTCACTCAAAGAGGCAAAAGCAGAAGAATTTGACCGCCAAAAAGAAGAAGAACATAGTAAATGGACATCAGAAGGGATCAACCTGTTTGGAACAATCTTACGGCAGGATAACGATAACCTCGAAAAGCTTACAGGTAAAATTATATCAACACTGGTCGATTATCTTGGTGCACATCAGGGAGGCCTGTACATCACAGAAGGCACAAAAAAACAGCAATACCTTGAACTTGTTGCTTCCATAGGCTTCGATAAAGAAAAAATGCGGCATAAAACCATTCAACCCAACGAGGGCGTGGTTGGTAAATGCCTTCTTGAAAAAGAAAGAACCTACATGGATGATATACCTGATGACCAGGCTCCGATACTTTCCGGCCTTGGCAATACAAAACCCGGAAGTACATTGGTAGTGCCAATGATTATCAATGAAAATGTAATTGGTATTATCGAAATAGCATCGCTGAATCGTATGGAAGAATATCAAATCCAATTCGTTGAGAAAATTGGTGTATCTATTGCATCAACAATATCATCGACCAAAGTCAATGCACGTACAGCAGAATTATTAAAAGAATCAAAAGAACAAGCCGACGAGCTTGCCCAGCAGGAAGAAGAAATGCGGCAAAATATGGAAGAGCTGCAAGCCATGCAAGAAGAGGCAACTAAAAGAGAAAGTAAAATTCAACACTTTATCAATGCCGCAAAAAGCACACTATTGTACATTGAATACGATATAAACGGAAAAATTACAGAAATCAACCAAAACATGCTCCATCTGTTCCAACTTAAGCGCGAACAGGTTTTAAATAAACAAATTGGGTCATATGAGTTCAATAGCAATCAGATAAAGCATAACTATGATGTGATCTGGAAAAAATTACTCAAAGGGCAGTCAGTAACTAACAGCTACTACTCAAAATACCTGGGCAGAGATTATTATTTAAAGGAATATTATTATCCGCTGATAAATGAAGAAGGCAAAACCTACAAGATCATCAACATAGCTATTGATGTTTCAGAAGAAAAACGTAAAGAGAAGCAGCTCAGCCAATTAAAGGATGACTACAACAAACTTGTCAATAAAAAAGGTGATCCAAAAGACTCCAAAAAGAAAAGTGTCGATATAAATGAAATTATAGAACAAGAGGAAGGGTTCGAGTACATTGACCTCACACACCTCAGAAAGGTATATAAAAACGACCTGCGAAAAATCCAAAATATTGTAAGTATTTATGTTGACACCATACCCAAACAATTAGAAGAGCTGAATAATATAGCCCAGTCAGACCTTAGACTACTTAGAACCAAAATGGGTAATTTTAGGACCAAAATGTCATACCTTGGATTAAGCCGGGTAGTAGAAATGGCTAAGGAAATAGAAACAATTTGTGCAACCGGAGTAGACACAGAAAACATTGAGGACCTGCTCCAGGAAATTGCTACAATTTGGAACAATGCAAAAGTTGAACTGCAAAAAATAATAGTTAAATAGATAAAAGACCATTTAATATTTTAACGATAAGTTAGACTAGTCCAACAAAATAAAAAAATTTAGCGTGAAAGTAAGAATTCAACTATACGTCAAGATGCTACTCCTCATAATAACAACCTCGTTTGTTGTTTTTGGGGCATCTATTCTGGTTATCGGTTTACAAATCAGGCAAAATGCATACAAAAAAAGCGTTGAATATGCCGATCTTACTGCCGAAGTAAACGCACGGAAAATAAAAGGCGAGATGCAAAAATATATGAGTACCGCTCAGGGCTTAAGTAATTTTTTCTTGTCATTCGAAGCCCTTGATTCTACAGCCCGCAGAAACAACTTTATGAAAATTCTGAAGTATAATCTCAGAAAAAAAACCGACATACTTAGTATGTGGACGATATGGGAAAATAATACAATAGACAATTTCGACAGCTTATATATCAACGTACCCGGGAACACCTATCTTGGCAACTTCGCACCTACCTATTATAAAGACCGCGATAGTATTAAACTTGAAGGTTTAAGTTCAGGGCCACTATTTCAGGGCGATTATTACACTACACCCAAATCCAACAGAAAACAAACCTTACTGGCGCCCTATTATTACAGCTACGGGAAAGGTAAGGAACAAGCCATTCTGCAAACCAACATGATTGTTCCATTGCTCTACAATGGCAGGTTTATGGGAGTTGTTGGCGCTGATGCATCATTAGACAGCCTCCAAAAATACGCAGAGCAAATTAAACCTTTCGACAACAGCTATGCTTTTCTAATAGCTCACGACGGAAGTATTGTAGCCCATAAGTCTGCAAAATGGGTTGGACAAAAACTCGATACTTTACAATATAATAAAGTAACTGCTGAAGAAATCCTGCAAAATGCCCAATGGAACAACAATTATAATTTCACAGACATTGACCCGGTAACCCAACAGGAAACTTACTTTACAATGAGTCCGCTTACTATTGGCAAAGCCAGTGAAAGGTGGGTTTTTGGTATTGCAGTTCCAACAAGTGAGTTAAACAGTGTAGCTAAAAACAGTTTTATCCTGAGTATTATTGTTGGATTGGTAGCTTTATCGATATTGAGTATTTTCATATACCTGATTGCACGCTCAATTACCAGACCGGTTACAAATATCACTAAAGTATTGCAGGAAATTGCCAAAGGTAATATCGATACCAACCTAAAATTAAAAGGAAAATTCAACGACGAGATAAACGATATGACCCTCAGTGTCAATAAATTAATTGAAGGGCTCAATAACACGGCAAACTTTGCCAAACAAATAGGCGACGGTAACCTCGAAGAAGAACACGAATTATTGAGCAAAAACGATTTTCTGGGCCAGTCACTGGTAGATATGCGGGAAAGCCTCAAAGAAGCTCGTAAGTTTGAAGAAGAAAAACGAGAAAAAGACCGCAAACAAGCCTGGGTAACTCAAGGACTTGCACAATTCGGAGAAATTTTGCGCGAAGACAATGACGATATGCAAAAATTCTCTGAAAACATTACAAAAAATATTTGCGAATATATGGATGTCCCTCAATGTGCTATTTTTATCATTGAACAAGAAGAAAAAGAAACATTATTCGAACTAAAAGCCGTACATGCATATGGCAGCCAAAAAATAATAGAGAAAAAAGTTAAAGAAGGCGAAGAATTAGTTGGCAGGGCCATTAGCGAAAAAAATACAATTCACCTTACCGAAACACCCGAATCATTCGCCTCTATTACAACCGGAAAAACCGATGACCAGATT
Organism: Salinivirga sp.; assembly: GCF_055145285.1. Classification (NCBI taxonomy): domain Bacteria; kingdom Pseudomonadati; phylum Bacteroidota; class Bacteroidia; order Bacteroidales; family Salinivirgaceae; genus Salinivirga; species Salinivirga sp. The sequence continues at coordinate 39,861 of NZ_JBSRDC010000022.1, forward strand.
CCCAACAACTTACTCATTGTACCCATGCTCATGAACGACGAGCCTTTTGGCGTACTTGAACTCATGGCACTCAACCCATTTGAAGGTCATCAAATCGAATTTGCCGAAAAAGTAGCTGAAAGCATTGCAGCTACAGTGTCCAGTGTAAAAACCAATATCCGCACGGCGCAGCTGCTCAAACAATCTGAAAAACTTAAAGATGAGCTGTCGCAGCAAGAAGAAGAAATGCGCCAAAACCTTGAGGAAATGCAGGCAACGCAAGAAGAAGCTAAAAAACGTGAAGCTGAACTTTCTGCCATCAGAAAAACCTTACAAAACACCACCATGATGGCCGAATATGACCTGGAAGGCCGTATTATCAGAATTAACGAGCGCATGGCCAACACATACGGTCATGCTGCTGAACATATGACCGGCAAATTCCAGGATGCTTTTGTCACTCAGGATGATGCCTCACGAAGAGATTTTCTTAAATTTTGGCAAGAAGTTATAAGTGGAGTCACTAAAAAGCGCATCCATAAAATCACAAAACGTGACCAAACAATTTATCTTAGCGAAACTTATATCCCCATTTACGAAGACGATGAAATAGACCGGGTACTGAATATTGCTACCGATATAACCCACAAAGTTAAGCTCGACAAAGAAATTACACAGCTCATGAATAAAGTTAGTGAATTAAAAAATATGTAATGTGTCTAAAAACACTTAATAATGATGAGCTTCGATAAAAAAATATTAATTTTGCCTAAAACCTAATAAAATTTTACGATCATGAATATTCCAGAAAACCTTAAGTACACAAAAGATCACGAATGGGTGAAAATAGATGGTGATACTGCTACCGTTGGCGTAACTGACTTTGCACAAGAACAACTTGGCGATGTCGTGTTTGTTGAGGTCGAAACCGAAGGTGAGTCACTCAAAAAAGGTGATGTGTTCGGTACAATTGAGGCTGTTAAAACAGTATCAGACATGTATATGCCAATTAGCGGAGAAGTAGCAGAAGTAAATCCAAAACTGGAAGATGCACCTGAAACCGTAAACGAAGATCCATACAATGAAGGTTGGATGATAAAAATTAAAGTTGAAAATAAGGATGAACTAAACGATCTGCTTTCAGCAGATGATTATAAAAACGAAGTAGAATAATAAAATCAACTCTTGGTTTACTAACGAAGGCCTGAGTCAATGCTCAGGCCTTTTTTATTGTTTATTCTGCGGGTTACCAGCATTCCATTGCAAAATATTCTCAAACACAATCTCTGCCCTTAAACGAAATGCCTCATGCGTAGCATACGCTATGTGTGGCATAAGTATAATATTCGGACATGACAAAAACGGGTGATCTTCGGGCAAAGGAGGTTCCTGTTCATACATATCAATAGCCGCACCTGCAATACTTTGCCTGCGCAGTGCCTCAACCAATGCCTGAGTATCAACTACAGGACCCCTCGCCGTATTTATTAAAACAGCTGTAGACTTCATTATTGCCAGTTCTTCTTCACCTATCAACCCCTTACTCTCACTATTTAAAGGTACGTGTAAAGTTACTATATCCGATTCTTTGAGTAACACTTTTAAACTCACCTGTTCCCCAAATTGCAAATCCTTCTGCGACCGATTGTAATATAAAACCCGACACCCAAAGGCTACTTCACAAATACGACCTACAGCGCCCCCTATAGCACCTGCACCCACAACACCGACTGTTTTTCCGTTTAATTCACTACCAACATACCCTTTTCTGCTCTGCAGATTCCTTGTCTTTTTTTCATTGGCAACCACATCCCGAAATATCCCAATCATTAACCCAATAGTAAGCTCCGCAACAGATTGAGTGGAATATCCTGCAGCATTGGAAACCACAATATCCCGATCACGGCAGGCATTCATATCTACATGGTCCACTCCTGTAAATGCTACCGACAACATTTTAAGTTTTGGGCAAGCCTCGATAACTTCTGCCGGAAAAGGAATATTACTAAAGATAACTACATCAGCATCTTTACAGCGTTCAATCAAAGTTGCTGTATCCTCTTTTCGGTCGCGCCACTGTTGAAACTCAAACCCGGCATTTTTTACTTTCTCAATAAACTGTTCTAAAAAATACTCCTCTACATATAGGGGTTCTATTAAGTGTATTCTCATGGTCCTAATTTTTTATAAAAATAACAAAAGGCTCAATGCCATAACAGCCATTCCGGCTACCAATCCATAAATAGATAAATGGTGCTCACCATGTTCCTCAGCGGTAGGTAAAAGTTCATCGAGCGATATAAAAACCATAATCCCAGCCACTGCACCGAACATTACACCTGAAATAGCCGGACTAAAACTGTCGAAGAAAAAGTAAATGACCAAAAAGCCTATCAGAGCACCCACAGGCTCAGCTAACCCACTGAAAAACGATAGAAAAAATGCTTTGCGCCGCTTACCTGTAGCATAAAATATGGGTACACTAACAGCAATTCCTTCAGGGATATTGTGAATAGCAATGGCTACGGCAATGGGTAGTGCAATATACGGATCGGCCAGCCCCGCCATAAATGTGGCCATACCTTCCGGAAAATTGTGAATAGCAATGGCCAAAGCAGAAAAAACACCCATACGCATGAGCTTTTTGTTTTTCTGTGGAGCATTAATATCCTCAATATTACGAACCTCGTGCGGGTTTTCGTAGCTCGGAATCATCTTGTCAATTATGGCAATAAACAAAATACCGCCAAAAAAAGCAGCTACCGTGTACCACGAACCCGCAATTTCGCCATATACCGATGACAAATCGGTCTTAGCCTTTTGAAAAATTTCCACCAATGAAACGTAAATCATAACACCTGCTGAGAACCCCAGCGATATGGCCAGCAACTTATAATTGGTTGCCTTGGCAAAAAAAGCAATTGCACTACCTATTCCGGTCGACATGCCAGCAAAAAGGGTTAACCCAAAAGCTAAAATAATATTTTGGAACTCAATATTCTCCATAACTTAAAACATTAAAAAGGTAAACGATTTACATCTACATTCCCACCGCTTATAATAAGTGCGGTTTTTTGACTCCGAAATTGTTCCTTGTTTTTTAAAATAACGGCCAGAGTGGTAGCCGAAGATGGCTCTATGATAATTTTCATACGGGTCCAAACCAATTTCATGGCTTCCACAATCTCCTCATCGGTCACAATAAATATATCACGTACCAACTGTCTTATTACCGGAAAAGTATATTCACCAAGCGAAGTAAGCAAACCATCTGCAATGGTTTGTGGATTTTTTGAAGGGTATATCTCTCCATAGGTAAACGAATGCCATGCATCATCTGCGCCCTTGGGCTCTGCAGCATAAACTTTTGTTTCCGGGGAGAAAAAAGAAGCCGACAAGGCTGTGCCTGAAATCAAACCACCACCACCCACCGGAGAAATAATGTTGTCGAGGTCTGCTACCTGGTCAAACAATTCATAAGCACACGTACTCTGTCCCAGAATCACATCCGTATTGTCGTACGGATGCAAAAAAGTAGCTCCGGTTTCTTTTTGCCATTGCTCCATGGTGCTTACTCTCTGCTCCTGGGTATTCTCGCAAAACCGTATTTCAGCACCATACGCTTTAACGGCATCAACTTTTACCTGTGGGGCATTCTCGGGCATTACAATATAGGCCGGAACAAATAAATTACGTGCAGCAAGGGCCAGTGCCTGGGCAAAATTGCCAGAAGAATGTGTTACCACGCCCTTTTTGCGATCTAATTCCGGCAATTGTAAAATAGCATTGGTCGCACCCCGGATTTTAAAAGAACCCGCCTTTTGTAAATTTTCACATTTAAAATACAGCTGCGCTTCGGCCATTTCATTAATCAGGGCCGAAGTCATCACAGGCGTTTTATGAATACTCTTTTTCACACGGGCGTATGCAGCAATGACATCTGATTTTTTATAAGGTAGTGCCATATTTAATAAATCATTGGTATAAATCGATAAGTTCGCTTTTTATATTCAATCCACTGATCTCCAAACTCTAGTTCCTTTAATACTTCCTCATCCCGGGCTTTCAAACCTGCAATCCAAACCAAAAGCACAGCAACTAACAGCGCAACTATATTATTAAAAACCAAAGCTGTGGAGAGCGCCCACGACATAAGTCCAAGCAATCGGGGATGCCGGATAATGGCATATGGTCCTGACTTAACAATCCTCAGTTCTGATGGTTTTCCGTCGTTTCTGTAATATTGTTTGCTCAATATCCATGAGCTCCAGCCAAAAAATGTAATCGCATCAATCAAAAATAAACAACCAATCCACCTTATCCACTGGCAATCGCAAATAGAAAACCGTAGCGGTTCATCAAACATTGGTGCAAGTACAAAAAGCAGGACCACCGCTAAACTTAAACCGGAATTTTTAAGCTCCTCATGCTTTGGCGTATATTGAATTGTGGTTTTGGTGTTGTAGCTCATTACTCGCTTCATGCTAAGTGCACCAAAAACTATAAGCATTGTGGCTGCAAAATATGTTGTCCGTGCATCATTGATGAAAAAATCAGCCGGTTGCTTAATATCATAAGCAAAAGTTATGAGTAAACCCAGACCAATTGTAAGAAAGGCAGCCTTTATAATGTGCTTCATATTTAGTGAATTTGAATACTGCAAATTTATCATTTTTCCGTTGAGATAAAAGGAATTAAGGTATGTTACAAAAGCGCATAGCTAAAATTCAATCCTTTTTGCATGAAATTAGATGCCATAAAATACACTTTGGGCTTTTCTTTTTTTTATGATTAAAAAATGATAAATTGGCCTGCCAATAAATTACGTAATTTGACCTTAAGATTTTGACGCTTGAAGCATAAAAAGCATATAGAGTGTAAAGACTGCACACTAACAACATCAACGCTTTTTGAGCAGTTGAATGAGGAAGAATATGCCCTCTTAAATTATGACAAAAATTGTCAGACCTATAAACGCGGGGACTTTATTTTTCATGAAGGAAACCATGCTACAGGTTTTTATTGTGTGAACCAGGGCATTATAAAACTGTATAAAACGGGTCCCGAAGGACGAGAACAAATCATAACCTTTGCAAAAGAAGGCGATATTATTGGCTACCGGTCCGTGCTGAGTAAAGAAACCTTTTGTACTACAGCCAAAGTAATCACTGATGCTTATCTTTGTTTCATTCCCGCACCACGGCTTTTTGTATTGGTTGAAAGCAATACAGACTTTAGTCTGAAATTGATACAACAAGCCTGTAAAGAGCTGGGTGATGCCAACAAATACATTACAGATATTGCCCAAAAAACTGTTAGAGAACGATTGGCAGAGGTGCTGCTCAACCTTTTGGAGCAATTTGGCAGAAACGAAGAAGATTACCTCAACATTCCACTTACGCGTGAAGAACTGGCCAACCTTGTGGGTACAGCTACAGAATCGGTCATTCGTATGCTCTCACAATTCAAATCTCAGGGGCTTATTGAATTAAAAGGCCGCAAAATTAAAATCATCAAAACCAATGATTTGAAAATGATTGCCGAGCAATTTTAAAACATTTACAAATAAGCCTTTCTACTTACTGTTATAATTTATTTATTTGCACAGTAAATCAATAATTCAACAATGCTTTTAAAACCCAAAAAGTATTCTATCATTCTTTCTGTCTGCTTTTTGTTGCTCATCAGTTTTAGCTCCAAAGGTGTTCAATTACAAAACAATTATAGTGACTCAATATTTCATGAGTGCTATAGGGCTATCTATAACTATGAATTTTCCAGGGCTAATCAATTAATAAATTTACTTAAAAATAAAGACAGCTCTTACGATAATATTTTGGTGCTTGATTTAACATACCACTGGTGGTATATGATTGCGCAAAACAGTAAAAAGGAAAAAAGAATCTTTAAAAAAATAATCGAAACCAACTCTATAACTATAAAAGAAAACCCCAAGGAGTCTGTCATAACGAATCTTTTTTATAAATTATATTCCATTAGATTTCATCTAATGGAAGGGAATTATTTTAAAGTACTTTTCGCTTATAATGATTTTAAAAAAACGATTGAGAAGTTCCAATCTAATAATACTCTATCTCAAAAAAGGTTTGAAGTAATATATGCTTTTTTCCATTATACGAGACATAGGTTAATTTTACAAAGCAAAGCGAAAGCAATGCATTATCTTGATTTACTGGTCAAACTAGCAAAAGAGCAGGATATTATTACAAATACTGAAAGTAAATATCTTCTATTTAAAATATTTAGTGAAATTGAAAATGAAAATGGGAAAGCACAAAAATACCGTAAAGCCCTGAATGGCTACTATCCAAACAACCCTTTGTTTTCTCCCTAAAAATTAATCATCAATCTTAAATGTCAAAAACCAAAAAAAAATTTATATTTGCACTGTACTAAACAAATTAAATCTTATTAGTCATGAAGAAATTTTTAATGCTTTTTGTATTACTTTTCTCATTAGGCCTTTTTGCGGCTAACACATACGCTTCAAAGTATGAGCTTAATGATGCAAAAGTAAACGCACTTTTCGCCGAGGCAACATCAATTGAATTTACTACTGATTTCAGCTCTGCCCCTGCTAATGCAGCTTTTGCAGTAGAGTCTGCTGTAAATGAAAAAGATGCTCTAGTAGCAATATTACTAGATGTTTTTGTGGGTGGTTTTGGTGTTCACCGTTTCTACCTCGGAACTAAGACTATGACTGGAATTGGCTATATTTTAACATGCGGAGGAATTTTTGGTATTGTTCCATTAGTTGACCTTATTGTATTAGCTGTCAATTTCAACGATATTTCACCCTATATCGATAACTCAAAATTCTTTATGTGGTAGACCAATTAAAACCGGGTGCTTTTCCACCCGGTTTCTTTTTTAATATTAATTTTACAGTATTGCTGATGAAAAAAATACTTTTAGTCATTATTATGGTATTGCCATCTATCATCGGCTTTGGTCAAATAGATAGAGTAAGTGTACATAAAAAAAGTCAGGTTCTGAAAGAAGGCAAAAAGCAAACCATAACTGCCGATTGCTACTATGAGCCAAAATCAGAAATATTTGTTATGCACTACATCTCGCCCAAAGAATTTATAAAAAATACAAACCGGCACGGTGAGATGAAAGTATATTTCCCCAAAGAAAACAAGGTTTCAATATATCAGGATTTTTATTTTTCTTCACATAATGAATTACTCCATTATTTTGTAAATAACCTCACAGAAGACCTTGGACTCGAAAACGAAGGGTTTAGAATGAAAAGCTCTCGTCAGGAGGAAAATTATCTGGTTACCACCTGGCAAGCACCAGAAGAAATGAATACAATCGAAAAAGTTGAAATGGTATATGAAAACATGTTACCTGTTTATTCAGCTTATTTCAATAAAAAAAACGATGTAATCAAAAAAATTTACTACAGCGATTACTATATTGGAAACAGTTTCGTGTTGCCAAAAAAGATTACTGAAATTAGTTTTACATCTAAAAAAGATTCCACAATAAAACGCACAATCTTTTCTGACATTAAAAAAAATGAGGAAGTTAATCCCTACTATTTAGATTTTGAAATACCTCAGGACGCAAAAATACTGAAATAACTACTCCTTATTCAATCGCATGAACACAACCAAAACCATTCTATTCATCTTTTTTATAGTTATTCTTCCTTCAGCAATAAATGCACAAGAAATAAAACCGGCTCAGGATATAACTTTTATTCAAGAAAATAAAACAACCAAGCCGGTATTCCAAAAAAGAAACTATATGTACAAAAATGAAAAAAGTTTCATCAAAAAGTACAATCCCATAAGTTTAATAGTTGGTAGTTTACTGTACACTTATCAAAATACAATTTCTCAACAACTCTCGGCCAATTGTCTTTATGAACCTTCATGTTCCGATTTTGGGAAAAAAGCTATTAAGGAGTATGGTATTTTCAAGGGCACTTTTATAGCAGCAGACAGGTTAACCAGGTGCAACAAAATCGCTGGTCAGGATATTCATCCAATATCGATTAACCCCCATAACCACAAAGCAAATGATCCTGTGAGTCAGTATGAATGAACAAATAAAAGAAAATAATGACTTTGCAAGGTTATATGAACATTAATTTAAAACATGCCCTTATTGCTGTTTTATTGGTTATGGTTTTTTCACTAAATGCACAGGAAAAACCAGATTCCCGCTTTTTATTTCATTTATCATCAAAAGCCCTTAATAAAGAAGTAATATTCCTGACAAACGACATCAATTTTAAAATCTATAGTCAATCACTAAAAGATAGTCTGCATTACATAAGAGGATGGAGTTTATATGCTGAAAAATCGCTGCTTTTATCCTCAAAAACATTTATGAAAGTCACCCCCAATAGCCCATTTTACCATAAAAGTCGCTTCTTTACAGGTTATAATTACACATATCTCAATGACTATAAAAGCGCCAAATCTGTTCTAAATAATATAGAGCATGCAAACACAGAACTCGAATATTTAAAAAACTTTCAGAGGGCAGGTATTAGTTTGTTAGAAAGAGACTATCAAAAATTCCATCAATATATCGAAAAACCCGACACATCATATTATGCTATTTCTGAAGAAATTAAGAAGTTAAATATTATCGCAGAAAACCTGAAAAATCATAAAAAAAAATCGCCCTGGATGGCTGGAATAATGTCTGCCTTAATTCCTGGTAGTGGTAAAATATATGCAGGCAAAACAGGTCAGGGTATATCCACTCTATTAACCGTAACCGGACTTGGTTTAGCTACCTGGGAAAATTACGACAGGCTCGGCATCAAAAATGTAAAAACAATATTCTTTGGTGCCCTATTCACAACATTTTATATTGGAAATATTTACGGTACCATTTTTACAGTTAAAATCTCTGAAGATGAATATCAACAAGAAAACAATCATCGTATTCTTTTTAATTTGCATATCCCTTTGCGTACCGTATTCAATTAACGCAGAATCCGATAATAATCTGCTCTACAAAGCAGATTCCTTATTTGACAAAGGGCACTATTTCAAAGCATCCATTGCATATGAAAAGTTTCTTTTTTATAATGCAGATAGTAAATTTGCCACAAAAACCAAAATTAAAAAGGCCTATTGCTACCGTTTTTTGCACAGACACGAAGATGCACTCAACGAACTAAATCGTATTAATTTTTTCTCGCTGCACGACACCCTTAAAAATCTTATTTATTATGAAAAGTCTCTCAACTTTCTGATGCTTGAACAGCCTGTAAGAGCTCTATTTAATCTAAATCAGATTAGACCTGAATTTACGCGTAACCGCCAAATACTGGCCATCAAGCCGCTTCAAGTTTTAATATTAAATCATAACAGAGAATGGAAAGCTGCACAAGACACTTTTATTTCATTAATCAATAATTTGAATATTAAAAAAAAGCTTGTAAATCAATATAAGGATAGTATAAACATACACTACAGTAGGAAAAACTTACCCAAAAATTATTCAAGTGAAAAAGCAAAAAACTGGTCCCGTTTTATTCCCGGCGCCGGTCAAATCTATGCTGGTCGTACATGGGAAGGTATCACAAGTTTTGTGCTTAATGCTGCAGCGATTACGTTTGGTTTTCACCAGGCCTATTTTAAATTCTGGATCACAGGATACTTCGTGGGTTTCGGGACCTTCTACAAAACCTACTTCGGAGGGATGGAGCGAGCATCATTTCTGGCTAAAACAGAACGACACAATGAAATGACAATATTTAATGAATATTGTAGCAGAATTATGTTGAAAGCTATGGAGCACTCGAATGCTCAAAACACAAATTAGTGATGCATTGTATCTCCTTCATAAACAAGCAGCTTATTTAAACTAAACAAAGTAGAAAGGCTCCAGGATTTGTCTGACAGAGTTACATAAACCCCAATTCCAATTTAGCCTCTTCGCTCATCATTTCCTGATCCCAGGGTGGATCAAAGGTCAGGTTCACAAAAGCATCTTTTACGCCTTCTATCTCTTTTACTTTTTCGGTAACTTCTGATACAAGCGTAGGTGCCACCGGACAATTCGGTGCAGTTAGGGTCATCAGAACTTCCACTGTATTGTCGTCGTCAATATCTACTTTATAGATTAAGCCCAGGTCATAAATATTTACAGGTATCTCCGGGTCGAATATGTTCTTTAGTACTTCCAGTACTTTTTCTTCTTCAACTTTTTGTGCCATCGTATAATACTTTGAGTCCTACGTTCAAAAATCAATTAACTCACAATAAATTAGCCGCTAACCGTGTTTGGCTTTAAATGCCATGGCATAAAACTTAATTTGCTTAAGCATTGCATTAAGTCCGTTTGAGCGTGTAGGCGACAAATTTTCTTCAAGCCCTATTTCTTTAATAAACCAGGGTTCGGCATTAATTATGGTATCAGGTTCCTCATTCGAAAACACTTTTATTACCATAGCAACAAGGCCCTTGGTCAGTATAGCGTCACTATCGGCTGCAAACACAATTTTACCATCTTCGTATTCAGCGTGTAGCCATACTTTACTCTGGCAACCACTGATTACATTATTGTCTGTACGGTGCTCATCTTTTAGTCCTGAGAGCTCTTTGCCCAGTTCAATAAGGTAAGCGTACTTATCCATCCAGTCATCAAATACTGAAAATTCATCTACAATCTCTTGTTGCTTATCGTCTATCGTGCTCATAATATGGGATTTTCTTTGATTTATTTAAGCATCTCCAAAACCTGTTCCAGTTTCTCGATAAAATAATCGATCTCTTTTTTTGTATTGTACAATGCAAAAGATGCACGTACGGTCCCGGGAACTTTGTACCAATCGTGCAAAGGTTGTGTACAATGGTTTCCCGTGCGCACCGCTATGCCCGTTTTATCGAGTAACACACCAATGTCATAGGGGTGAATATTGTCTATTACAAAAGAGAGTACACTGCTTTTCTCCGGGGCCTCTCCTATAATTTTTATGCCATCAAATTGCCGTATTTTTTCTGCAGCATAGGTAAGCAATGCATCTTCATGTGCCTTTATTTGGTCTATTCCGGTGCTTCTTACAAAATCCAAAGCTTCGCCCAGCGCAATAGCACCGATATAATTCGGGGTGCCGGCTTCAAACTTAAAGGGCAACTCATTGAAAGTTGTTTTTTCAAACGTAACCTGATCTATCATCTCACCGCCTCCCTGCCAGGGGGGTAATTGCTCAAGCCACTTTTCTTTCCCATACAAAACACCAATACCCGTTGGGGCGTAAATTTTATGTCCTGAAAAAACATAAAAATCAGCGTCTATTGCCTGCACATCTACATGTGTGTGCTGCACAGCCTGTGCTCCATCAATTAAAACCGGTATTTGCTGTTGATGTGCCGAGCTTGTCAACTCTTTTACATTGTTGATGGTACCGAGCGTGTTGGATACATGCGTAAATGCAACAAGCCTGACCTTTTCATTCAAGGCGGCCTTGAAACTGTCCATATTTATTTGCCCGTCCGGGTGAATATCGACAACTTTTAACTCTGCGCCATATTTTTCACATACCATTTGCCATGGAACTATATTGGAGTGATGCTCCATGCGGGTCACTACAATTTCATCTCCTTTTTTTATAAACTTTTCGGCAAAAGTTTGAGCTACAAGATTTACAGATTCCGTTGTGCCTCTTGTAAATACGATCTCATGTGAATGAGCTGCATTAATAAATTCCTGAACCGTTTTTCGAGCAGATTCAGTGGCATCGGTACAATGTGAGCTTAAAAAATGTACTCCCCGGTGTATGTTGGCATTATATTTTTGGTAATACTTATCCAACACATCTATTACCCGTTGAGGTTTTTGAGTTGTAGCAGCATTATCGAGATATACCAGATCCTTCTTATAAACCTGCTGATGCAAAATTGGAAATTGGTTTCGAATATCTGCTACATTAAAACTCATGATATATAAATTTATAAATTGTCCTGAAAAATAATGCTAATCATTACTGACACCTTATCTCACAATTGTTGCACCTTGAGAGTTCTCCTCTTAATCGTTTATTCACAAGGTCTTCGATCCTGAGTGCTAAAGGCGCTACTTTAATCTTATCAATAACCTCATAAGCAAATGCAAACATTAATAACAAACGAGCCTCCCTTTGATTAATGCCTCTTTGCCGCATATAAAACAAAGCTTCCTCATCAATTTGTCCCGTAGTGGCTCCGTGGCTGCACTTCACATCATCGGCATATATTTCGAGCTGTGGACGACTATTCGATGATGCATCATTGGTAAGCAATAAGCTTTTATTACTCTGATAAGCATTGGTTTGCTGCGCATCCTGTTGCACCATAATGCGGCCAGTAAAAGCAGTAGAAGATTTATCGTCTAAAACGCTTTTAAAAAACTGATTACTTGTGCAGTTGGGCGCTTTGTGATCGATATAAGTGTGGTTATCTACATGCTGTTCTCTGTCGGTAAGACTCAATCCCGATGCGTCAGCATGTCCCCCTTCTTCGAGCAGAGAAATGCGTAAGTTATTACGGATTAACCCGCCATGCAAACTAATGGTACTCGTGTGGAAGGTGGCATCGCGGTGTACATTGGCAAATAAAGAAGTAATTTGTGATGAACCGTTATGCTGGTTTTGGATATTGTAGTACTCAAGTTGGGCATTTTGTTTTACAACCACCTCGGTAACACTATTGTCAAAGAAGCGTTCTGCGCTGAGTGTATGGTCACAAATTACAATTTGCGAATGTGCATTTTCATCTGCCACAATAAGGTTGCGCTTGTGGGTAAGTAATGGCTTATCTCCCAAAAGCAAGTTTACAATCTGTATGGGTTTTTCAAAAACCGCATTGCGCGGAATATACATAAACAAACCGTCAACAGCAAAGGCACCGTTCAAGGCCACAAGGCTGTCTGTATTTTGCTCGGCTTGCTGAAACAGGTAGGGCTTTACTAATTCGGGATGCTGCTCACTCATTTCGGCTAAACCTCCAATGATGGTGCCTTTGGGTAAATTATCAGCATTTCCCTGGAACTCATAAAACCGTCCATTTACAGTAAGCACCAAATCGGTGTCGAGGTTGGGTACATCGCAACGAAAAATGTCGTTTACATTCATTGGAAGTTCTTTCTCCAACAATGGCAGATTCCAATCCTGGTTGTAAAGCGGTAAAACGTTGGTGTACTTATAATCTTCGTTTTTAATGCTGGGCAAACCGTTTTTTTGGAATGCCTCCTGAGCATTTTTTCGAAAACTGTTCAGCAAATCACTTGAATGCTCTTGAATATTGGCAAGATTATCAGTAATTAACTGATTATATTTTTGGTTTAAATCAGTACTCATAGTTAAGAGTTTTAAAGTGCCATTTCTTTTTTAATCCATTCGTAACCGTGATTTTCAAGTTCAACAGCCAACTGCTTATCGCCAGACTTTACAATCTTTCCATCATACAGAATGTGCACATGATCAGGTACAATGTAATCTAACAACCGTTGATAGTGCGTAATCACTATTGTAGCATTGTCTTTGGTTTTCAGTTTATTTACTCCATTAGCTACAATACGAAGGGCGTCAATGTCCAAACCAGAATCAGTTTCATCCAGAATGGAAAGCTTAGGTTCAAGCATTGCCATTTGAAAAATCTCATTTTTCTTTTTTTCCCCACCACTAAAGCCTTCGTTAACACTGCGATTGGTTAATTTTGAATCTATTTCAACCAATGCTTTCTTTTCACGCAGTACTTTAAGAAAATCAGATGACTTGAGCTCTTCCTGACCACGATGTTTACGAATTTCGTTTACAGCAGTGCGCATGAAATTGACCATGCTCACACCCGGAATTTCTACCGGGTATTGAAAACTTAAAAACAGTCCTTCTTTTGCGCGCTGGTCTGGCTCTTTATCGAATAAATTTTCGCCCTGAAATGTTACTTCACCTTCGGTAACTTCAAAAATATCGCGGCCGGCCAATACTGAGGCCAAGGTGCTTTTACCTGAACCGTTAGGCCCCATTATGGCATGAATCTCACCGGGTTTTACATCAAGGTTGATTCCCTTTAATATCTCTTGTCCTTCTATGGATGCATGTAAGTTTTTTATTGATAACATGATATTGTATTTTGCTAATTGATGTTTTTAATTTCTATCCTACACTGCCTTCAAGGCTTATTTGTAATAACTTTTGTGCCTCTACTGCAAACTCCATCGGCAATTTATTAATCACTTCTTTGGCATAACCATTAACAATCATACCAATGGCATCTTCGGTTTCTATGCCGCGCTGATTGCAATAGAATATTTGTTCTTCGCCTATTTTAGATGTAGTGGCCTCGTGTTCTACCTTTGCAGAATTGTTATTTATTGTCAGGTATGGGAATGTGTGTGCACCACACTTGTCTCCCAGTAATAAGCTATCGCACTGCGAAAAATTGCGCGCATTGTCGGCACGCTTGATAACTTTTACCAATCCCCGGTAGCTGTTCTGGCTTTTTCCGGCAGATATACCTTTCGATACCACTGTACTTTTAGTGTTTTTTCCCAAATGAATCATTTTAGTGCCGGTATCGGCTTGCTGATGGTTATTGGTAACTGCAACTGAATAAAACTCGCCTACAGAGTTATCGCCCATTAGCACACAGCTCGGATATTTCCAGGTAATGGCTGAACCTGTTTCAACCTGTGTCCAGGAAATTTTTGAGTTTTTTCCTTTAGCCAATCCGCGCTTGGTTACAAAATTATAGATACCTCCTTTACCTTCGGAGTTACCGGGATACCAATTCTGTACGGTTGAATATTTCACTTCTGCATTATCAAATGCCACAATCTCCACAATAGCTGCGTGCAGCTGATTCTCGTCGCGCATCGGGGCTGTACATCCCTCAAGATAACTCACATAGCTATCATCTTCGGCTATAATCAGTGTGCGCTCAAATTGGCCGGTGTTGGCTGCATTAATCCGGAAATAGGTTGACAATTCCATTGGACAACGCACTCCTTTTGGAATATAAACAAACGACCCATCTGAAAAAACAGCTGAATTCAGGGCAGCAAAATAGTTGTCGTCGGGTGGCACTACCGTACCCATATATTTCTTAACCAAATCGGGGTGCTCCTGAACTGCCTCGCTAAAAGAACAGAAAATTATTCCTTTCTCGGCAAGGGTTTCTTTGAAAGTGGTTTTTACAGAGGCGCTATCCATTACAGCATCCACGGCTACTCCTGCCAAAACTTTTTGCTCTTCGAGCGGAATCCCCAACTTATTAAAAGTATCTATCAGCTCCGGATCCACCTCTTCCAATGACTCGTATTTGGGTTGTTTCTTCGGGGCTGAATAGTAAACCATATCCTGAAAATCGATGTCAGGAATATTAAGGTGAGCCCAATTGGGTGTTTTCATCTCTTTCCATTTCCGGAAAGCAGTGAGCCTGTATTGCAGCATAAATTCCGGCTCATTTTTCTTGGCCGAAAGCTGCCTGATAATATCCTCATTTAATCCTTTTGGTAAAGCATCAGCCTCAACATCAGTAACAAACCCGTATTTATAATCGCTCTTCGTTACTTCATCAAGTAGTTTATCTTGTTCTGTGGCCATAAGCCTTGAATTTATTTAATTTTTAATTAATCTAAATACACAAAATATATTCCAAATGTAAAATTATTCTTTATTCAGTGCGTTTGCAATTATAATCCTTTAGCATGGCAATAATTGTAATATTTGGTACAAAATCAGGCGTTTTTTGTTTGAATTACAATTTCCTAATTTATTTTGGTGCCATTTTTCCTTGAATGAACTGACAATCTATTATTTTTGCAAAAATAAGAAGCTGAGAAAACGAAAAAAAAACTAAAATGAACACAGAGAATTTCGATCATAACCTAACAGACAGCGATAGTAGCAAAAACCGTTCAAATCTGTTTTACAACGTTACCCTTGCCATATTGACACTCGCAGTTATTGGTTTGGCATGGTTATACTATACGGAAAAAGAGAAAAATAAAGCTCAAATCCAGGAAAACGTTGACCTAACGCTAACGAAAGACAGTCTGGAAAACAATCTGGAAAATATGATTGCAGAGTATGAGTCGCTACAAACCACCAATGAAGAGGTAAATCAGGAATTACTGGCCGAAAAAGAAAGGGTCGAAAAATTACTGACACGGCTTCGTAATGAGCGAAGTTACAGTAAAACAAAATTCAAAGAATACGAAAAAGAGCTTTCAACCTTACGCAAAATTATGCGAAGCTACATAGTACAAATCGATTCTCTGAACCAAAGCAATATAGCACTCCGTAAGGAAAATAAACAAGTCAGAACCCGGTATAAAGATGTTCAAACAGAAAAAGAACAGCTCGAAGAAAAAATGGAAGAAGCATCTGAAAAAGTTGAAGTTGCATCGATACTTCGTGCTATGAATATTACAGCTGTTGGGTTAAATGAAAATGGTAACGAAAGGAACCGCAACAAACGAATCGATAAATTCAAAGCTTGCTTCACCATCGATCAAAACAAAGTTGTAGAACCTGGTGATAAAACAATCTATTTACGAATTATTACCCCGGCAGATTTCGTGATGGAAAACCAACAGCTCGATTCTGTAAAAGTAAACAATACCAATATAATGTACTCTGCCCAAAGAAACCTGAAGTACAACAATGAAGCTATTGATATGTGCATCTATTACCAGGTATACGAAACCTTACCTCCGGGGATGTACAGATTCGAGCTTATTCATAGCAACCACATAATTGGTAGCACTTCATACGAAGTAAAAAAATCAATTTTTTAATAAATGATTTTTGTAACAGGCGCAACAGGATTAGTAGGTAGTCACCTCACATATCATTTGGTGAGTGAGGGACATAAAGTAAAACTACTTGTGCGCAACAAGCACAGAGTAAACCGTCTTGCCCAGACCTTCAAATACTATGGTGCCGAATTAAGTAACTACGAAAACCAAATTCAATTAGTTGAAGGAGATATAACTGACATATTTTCACTTGAAACGGCACTTGGGAAAAATGTTGATTCAGTGATTCATTGTGCCGGACTGGTCTCCTTTTCGCCACTCGACAAGCGTAATTTGCTCAATATTAATCACCTGGGGACAGAAAATATGGTGAATGCTGCCCTTGAAGCCGGCGTAAAGAAATTCATATTTGTCAGCTCTAATGCTGCCCTGGGAGATGGATCAGATAGCAGGGTTAAAGAAGATAACCAGGAGTTTGAGTTTAACCCTGTCTCGGTTTACGGCAATTCCAAGCACCTGGCAGAGCTTGAAGTATGGCGAGGAGTGGAAGAAGGTATGGATGCTGTTATTGTAAATCCGACCATAATAATTGGACCCGGCCAATGGGATCAGGGTAGTCCGCAGCTATTCAAATCTGTATGGAAAGGATTACCCTTCTTCACCACGGGCACTACCGGTTTTGTTGATGTTAGAGATGTGGCAAAAACAATCAGGGAATTATTATTCAGTAACATAAGCAACCAGCAATTCATTCTAAATAATGAAAATCTCAACTATCGTCAATTCTTCAATATGGTGGCAGACAACTTAAGTGTGAGGAGGCCAAGATTCGAGGCCCAGCCCTGGATGATGTATTTTTTAGCTTCCATTACCGGCTTCTTCTCCAATTTCACCGGAAAGCGATCTCAAATTAATAAAGACACAGCCAGCTCTGCTTTCTCAAAAACCCTTTACGACAATACCAAAATTGAACAAACACTAAAAACCAATTTTGAGGGTATCGAAAAGGCTATAACCTTTACTGCAGGATGCTTTTTAAAAGATCATCGCTGACCAAAGGCAAAAAAATTGTAATTTATTCAAACGAATAACTAATTTCGTGACCTGTATAAACATCTAAAACCGATCAATTATGTTCTCAGGAATAGTAGAAGAGCCCGGAAAAGTGGTCAAAGTAGACAAAGAAGGTGAAAATGTAGACCTCACCATTTCTTGCTCATTTGTTAATGAACTGGCCATAGACCAGAGTATCTCACATAATGGCGTTTGCCTCACTGTTGTTGACAAAACCGACAACGATTATACGGTAACAGCAGTAAAAGAAACATTACTCAAAAGCAGCCTTGGCAACCTTAAACCCGGCGACCTGGTAAATCTTGAGCGAAGCGTAAAAGCCGACGGCCGCATGGATGGACACATGGTTCAGGGCCACGTGGACCAGACTGCTACAGTAACCAATGTGGAGGAAGCCGATGGTAGCTGGTATTTCACTTTCAAATATGAGCCCAAAGGAGATAACATTACTGTTGAAAAAGGGTCAGTATCAATTGACGGTGTCAGCATGACCGTGGTAAACAGCCGGAAAAAAACTTTTCAGGTAGCTGTAATTCCATACACATATGAACACACCGTATTTAAAACATACCAGGAAGGAACCATTGTGAATATCGAATTTGATATCATTGGAAAATACATCACCAAAGTTGTCAAACAGGTACTGGGAAAAGAATAGCCGTGCAATTATAAAAAATTACAGAGGCTGATTAAAAGGGAATAACATGATAATTCTACCTTTTTAAACAGCCTCTTTTTTTATATAAGCTCCATTCCGTACCATTCAAAAGCCAGTTTGAGTAGTGCTCGCTGATCACCTTTAAGAAAAAGGTGGTGATTACCCAAAGGATGCGATTTCATTTTATTGATATCTTCCTCTGGCATAGCAAGTTCAACTTGTGTGCGACAGGCATTGCTTAACTTAGGCCGGTCAATCACCTGTCCAATAGATAAAAAAGCTTTTTTTAGCTCACTGTCGAAACGAAATACGGTGAGTTCTTCAGCATTGACCTCTCCCTGAATAGCTGTGCCCAATCCGGTTTCATAATGTGACATAATTGTGTAGTTACGCACCATTTTACTGGCAATGGTACAATGCGCAAAACGAATTCTATCGTCTTGTACTTTTACAGTATTGGCCATCCAGGGAATTTCACCTGTCAGCGCTTTGGCCAACATCATTCCTGTAATACTCGTTAAATCACCCTCACAACCTGCCGGAACATCCATGTCATTAAGCATTGATAGCGACAAACAAGCTGTTACAGCATGTTGTTTTACCAATGGAAAACACTCCACAGTAATGGCATCCAGGTGATTTTCTTCTATGGTACTGGTCATCAGATGGTGTACACGGGCAGCTTTGGTAAGATTTTCATTTCTTTGCCCGCCAAAATGTTTTATAAAATCTTCCGAAGGCTCAAAATCGCTGTAGGGCCTCAAGGCATCCCAGGATATTGGCACCAAATAAATGCCAAGTTTTTCTCTTAACCTTTTTTCCGTTATATCAGATGCCACCAACCAGTCAGATACAGCTCCAACAAGTCCCAGCTGCTGATTATGTAAATTTTCCTTAGCAGCAAGCGTTTTCTGAAAATTAATTACATCGAATGAAAAGCCCGGTTCCTGAATATTCGCTAGAAAATTAGGGACGTGTTTTTTGTCCAGGTACGCTTTAACTTCTGTGGCTGCCGCATTGGAATTATCTCCATCGTGAGACCATAATAGCACACCATGTGATTTTGCACAGGCATCTGTTGCAAATTTTTCCGACCCTCCGGTAATAAAAAACAACACATCGGCATTCGCATGCGTAAAAACAAAAGTATCTTCTGGAACATACTTTTCTAAAAGCTCCATGCCTTTGTCATAAACTTCCTGTCCGGCCCCCGCAAAAGCCAACATTTGTATTCTTATTTTTCTCATAAGCACTAAATTAATACAAAATCACCAGATTCTGCAACGAAATAAAACCAAAAAATGGTAAACTTAGACGGAAATCCAATTTCGAAAAACAATAAATTTTGTTATTTTACGATTAACTTAAAAAACTATAAGCAAATTATTGTGTACAAAAACATCATTAGCTCGCGTAAAAAAGAATCGTTTGCTAATTGCTTTACAAATTCAACAAAACAAAAATTTTATATTTATGAAAACATTAGCTGCCTTATTACTAATTTCAATAACATTGAATTTATTTGCAGGGAATGACAACCCGCCCGGCACAGTAAAAATCGAGGAGAACCTGTATTGTGATATCACCGAAGTATCGAACATTACCTGGAAAGAATATATGTTTTGGGCAAAAAGAAAATATGGTGAGCAATCAGAACAATATCAAGCCACCTTGCCCGATACGCTGGTTTGGAAGAAAATTGATTATAATCAGCCTTATGTTGAATACTATTATCAACATCCGGCCTATCAGAACTACCCTGTTGTCGGCATAAGCTATGAACAAGCAAAAGCCTATTGCCAATGGCGCAGCGACCGGGTGAATGAAAAATTGTATCTGAAAGAACACAAAATTGACCCCGAACAGTTAGCAACAATTAAAAACATACCTGAGGTTTATAAATACCGGCTCCCGACAAAAGAAGAATGGGAAAAGATAGCCCGGGCAGATTATTCAAAAAGAGCCAAAAGAAAGTTTAAACGTAAAAAATACCGCAATGCTCATCGGCACAATTTTAAAACAATTACCGATAAAGCGGATTCTGAAATAACCGACGGGCCAGACATTACAACCCAGGTCGATGCATACTGGACCAACACTTACGGGGTATACAACATTCTGGGTAATGTAGCCGAAATGGTTGCTGAAAAAGGAGTTGCCAAAGGAGGTTCATGGCGGCACACTAAAAAAGAAGTCACTATTGAGAAAGATTTTTCATATCAGGGTCCAACAGATTGGCTTGGATTTCGTTGTGTTTGTGAAAAAGCGGAAGATAAATGATGCAACAACCTGATGGCTGGCTTTATGAAACTGATTTAAACAACAAAAACCGCTACGTGCTTGGTATCAGGGGTGAAAATCCCCTGATTTGCTTTGGTATCAATCCCAGCACCGCCGAGCCGGGAAACCTTGACAATACTGTTAAATCCGTAGAAAGATTAGCATTCAACAATGGGTTCGACAGTTGGATTATGCTCAATATTTATCCACAACGCGCCACTCACCCGGTAAAAATCCACAAACGCATCAATAACAGTTTACATTCAGCGAATCTCAAAGCTATCGCGCAGCTGATAGGTCAATTCGACAAAATTAATCTATGGGCAGCCTGGGGCACACTCATTGAACATCGCCCCTATTTTCCAAAATGTCTGAAAGATATCTGTCAACTGACAGATGATGCTAATCATCAATGGCTTTCCATTGGGAATCTCACAAAAGCAGGGCATCCCCGACATCCGTTGTATTTAAAAGCCACCATTAAAACTCAGCCTTTTAACATGAGGGCGTATTTAAACAATGGGTGTTCAATGTAAAATTACAAAAACCACATCAGCATAAAAAGCTGATATATAGGGTTTTTTAGGTTATTAGTGAGCTAAATTGAGCAAAAATAAACTTGCAAAGGAAAATTCTTAGAGCACGCCTGGTTTCCGGATTGTATTCACCTGTTTTGTGCACCACATCGACGCCCTAAAAATGCACCACTGATTATAAGCCTATTGTGGGTTTTAAATTAATATTTTGGGTGTCCCGGTCTATTTTGCTCAATAGAATTAAACTATGTTGCATAGACCCGGGCATCCGTGATGAATAATTTTTCTTATCCTTTTCCTTGATGAAAAGGATCAAAACCTGTCCGACAATTGGCGGAAATCAAGACCAAATTACGCTTCATCCCGCTCTGTTCAATGAATTAAATGGCATATAAAAGCTGGGCAAACCTCTTTTATACCATTTATATCCATTGAACCCCGATTATGAAAATATAGCGCAACTGCCTTCGACAGTTGCTAATATTTTCTATATCGG
>NZ_JBSRDC010000023.1:0-23955 GCF_055145285.1 Salinivirga sp.
TCGTTCCGCACAATGACGGCAATGTTTTACTTTTTGGACAGTCTCTTTCATCGGTTGTTTTTTACTGAAATATTTTTAAACTCAATACGCAGCAGGTTGTTTATAATTTACGTAAACATTAAACAACAAATTATGCGAGCTATTTGGAACAATCAGGTGATTGCAGACAGCGACCAAACCAAAGTTGTGGAAAACAATCATTACTTTCCGTCAGAATCTGTCAACAAGCAGTTCCTTGAGCCTGGCAGTAAGGAGACCTTTTGCCCCTGGAAAGGGAAGGCTTCTTATTATAATTTAGTAGACAAAGAGGAAAAAGCCAACGGTGCTGCCTGGTATTACGCTGAACCCAAAGATGCCGCCAGCAATATCACAAACCACGTTGCTTTTGATAAAAGTTTGGTTAAAATAGAAAATAGTTAGAATAAGGTCAGAATGGAGTTCCGGTAGGTTTTGTGCCCCTTTTAAAATTCAGTTTTTATGCTTTTTACATCTTATATTGAACTTAGCAAAAGTGCGCTGAACAACAATATTCAGTTTATGAAAAAAATGGCGGGTTCAACACCACGCTACTCACTGGTTATAAAGGCTAATGCTTATGGGCACGGAATTGAGGATTTGCTACCATTGGTCGAAGCATGTGGGGTAGACCATTTTTCGGTTTTCAGTGTAGAGGAAGCCCGAAGGGCATTAGAAGTAAAGAATGATTATTGCGATTTGATGATTATGGGTTTCATTGATGATGATTACCTGGAATGGGCCATCGAAAATAATATTTCCTTTTTTGTTTTTACCAAAGAGCGCCTTGATGCTGTTTGTAAAGTGGCAAAGCAAACTTCGTTGCCCGCGCGAATCCATGTAGAACTGGAAACCGGGATGCACCGTACGGGTTTTGTGCAGGATGATTTGGAGTACGTGGCAAAAAAATTACACGAGAATGCTGAATACATTGAATTGGAAGGGTTATGTTCGCATTTTGCAGGCGCCGAGAGTCTTAACAATTTTGACCGTATTTATAATCAAATTGCTACTTTTCATAGTCGCTGCAGTTGGTTTCATGACAATGGTTTAGAACCTAAATACAAACATATTTCATGTTCTGCAGGGGTCTTGAATTTTCCGGAAGCATCAATGGACCTGGTGCGTGTGGGAATTGCCAATTACGGATTCTGGCCCAACAACGAAACCAAAATCTTACACATACGCAATAGCCAGATTCCTGAAGACCCCCTTAGGCAGGTGCTTTCCTGGAAAAGTAAAGTAATGAGCGTGAATCATGTAGGAGAGGATGAATATGTGAGTTACGGGACCAGTTACCGTACAAACCGCGACAGTAAAATTGCCACCGTGCCTGTAGGTTACGGATATGGTTTTAGTCGTAACCTAAGCAATATGGGCCACGTGCTCATTAACGAAAAACGAGTACCGGTCGTTGGGGCAGTCAATATGAATATGATGGTGGTTGATGTCACCGATTGTCCCAATGTAAAAGTGAATGATGAGGTCGTTTTAATTGGAGTGCAAGGGGATAAAACTATCACCATCAGCTCATTTAGCGATATGAACAACAGCATGAATTACGAACTTTTAACACGTTTACCCGCAGCCATCCCGCGTTATGAAGTTGAATAACGGGCTTTACTAAAATTTGATTCAAGCTTATTTCGGGTTTTATTGCAGAAACTTTGGTATTTTTGTTCAAACAAAAAATGACCATGAAATATTTATTACTCCTCTTTTTAGCCGTGAATTTGCCCTTCATTGTTTTTTCCAGCCCAAATAATGATTCTGTCAGGGTTGATCCCTCATTAGGTTTGGATCTATCTACTCGCTACATCTGGAGAGGTATGATGCTCGATAACTCCGCCCAATTTCAACCGTGGGCAGAATTATCATACAAAAATTTCTCCGCAGGAGTCTGGGGCTCTTATGCCATGGACGGCAGTTATGCCGAGGTCGATTTATACGTGGCCTATCAAATTAAAAACTTCATCTTAACTTTAACTGATTATTATACAGAGAATGAGAATAACCTGGCGGAATATGATTTTTTCAACTTTAAAAATGATAAAACCAACCATGCCATAGAGCTTATGGCGAGTTACCGGTTTTCAGAGACAATCCCAATTACTTTTACTGCAGGTACTTTCCTTTATGGTTTTGACAAAGATGCGGAAGGTGATAATTATTATTCCACATGGGTGGCACTGGCTTATGATATAAGCGTGGGTGAATATGACATACAGTTTCATGCGGGAGGAACACCTTCTGAGGGAATGTACAGCGACGATGCTGCTGTTACCAGCCTTGGTATCAACCTAACAAAAAACATTGAAATAACTGAAAAATTCAGTTTGCCTTTAACACTGGATTTTACCGTGAACCCCACCGCCGAAGACGTATTTCTTACGGCTTTAATCAGCTTTTAAAACTATCAATGCCAACCGTTGAAAAAATGTAAATAACTTCTTCAGCATTTTCCTATTATTGTGTGCTGCATATCCTAAATTCGTAAAAAATGCAGCCTATGAACCTCATTGCCGATTTTCATATTCATTCACATTATTCACGTGCCACAAGTAAACAACTGACACCCGAATATCTTGAGCTTTTTGGCCGGAAGAAAGGCATCAATGTAATCGGAACCGGGGACCTTACACATCCCGGATGGATTGACGAATTACAACAAAAACTGGAACCGGCAGAACAGGGGTTGTTTAAACTCAGAGACGAATTCCGAATAGCAAACAATAACTATGATGGAATTGTCCGGTTTATGCTGAGTTCAGAGATTAGTAACATTTACAAAAAAAACGGGAAAACACGTAAGGTACATAATGTAATCTGCGCACCCGATTTTGACACCGCGCATAAGATTAGTAATAAACTTGAGAGCATTGGCGGTAACCTCAAAAGCGACGGGCGCCCCATTCTTGGGCTCGATTCCCGCGACTTGCTCGAAATAGCGCTTGAAGCGAACGAAAACATTTTTTTCATCCCGGCACATATCTGGACACCCTGGTTTTCAGCGCTTGGAGCAAAGTCCGGGTTCGATAGCATTCACGCATGCTACGACGATTTAACAGAATATATTCATGCCGTGGAAACAGGACTCTCAACAGACCCGGCCATGAACTGGATGATTTCTGAACTTGACCAGTTTACCCTTTTATCAAATTCCGACGCTCATTCCCCGGATAAGTTGGGCAGGAATGCCAATTGGTTTAACACCAAACTGGCTTATGACAGTATTTTAGGGGCAATGAAAAATGGAGGTAATGATGAGTTTATCGGAACCATTGATATGTTTCCACAGGAAGGAAAATATCATTATGCCGGTCATAGAAAATGTAATGTTTGTTTAAACCCGGTTGAGGTAATCGAAGCTGGTGGAATATGTCCGGTTTGTGGAAAAAGACTGACTGAAGGCGTGATGAACAGGGTTGCTGAACTCTCTGACAGAAAGGAACTTACTGAACGCCAAAATCGTAAGCCATTTTATTCAATTATACCACTACGCGAAATGCTTGCCGGGATAGAAGGTGTTGGGCCAAGTTCCAAAAGAGTTGGAAGGCAATATGACGAAGTTTTGAAAGCAATGGGCAATGAAATGGACATATTACTTGAGCTGCCCGTCTCCGAAATTACAGAGCAGGGCTATCCCATACTTGCTGAAGGCATTCAACGCATGCGTAACAGGAAAGTTTATATTCAGGAAGGGTATGATGGCGAATATGGCAAAATCACCGTATTTAAACCAGGCGAAATAAGGGAGATGAATTCAGGTGACTCACTTTTTTCAGATGGTTCACAAAATATTGAGCAGCCTGAGGAAAGACCTATGCTGAATTTCGATTTGGGAGCACTGCAAAAGTTGCAATATTCGGTTAATCTTACAAACCAAACAGTTGTGGAAGAACCGGAAACGCCTCAATATATCAGACAGTATAACAACGGTCCACTTGCCGAGCTTAATGATAATCAGGAGAAAGCTGCGATGCACGATAAGGGCCCTGCAATGGTGCTTGCCGGGCCGGGTACAGGGAAAACCAAAACTTTAACCGCACACGTTTATTATCTCATTGAAAATAAACAGGTTACTCAAAGTGAAATTGCAGCAATTACTTTTACCAACAAGGCTGCGGGCGAAATAAAGCAACGGCTCGCTGCTATGTTGCAAACAGATGAAAAATCCTTGCAAGTTTTAACCAATACATTTCATGGACTGGGCTATCAAATCTGCAATCAGCACGCTGAACAAATACACCATAAGCCCGGATTTATCCTTATTAACCCTGCAGAAACAGTTTCCATCATTCAGCAATTAACTAAAAAAAAGCAAAGGGAGGTAAAGCTCACTGCACAACAGATTAGTCTTTTTAAACAAAATATTATTTCAGACCTTACAGAGCAAGATAAATTATTAAAGGAGGAATACGACAATTATTTGGTTCAATATAATTTATTGGACCTTGATGATTTGCTTTATCAGCCTGTAAAACTGTTGAAAGAAGAACCTGAAATTAGAAGCCAATGGCAAAATCGTTTTAAACATATCCTTGTGGATGAATATCAGGATACCAACCCAATACAATATCAATTGCTCAATCAATTATTTAATTCATCCAATCCCAATTTATACGTCGTTGGAGATCCCAACCAGGCCATTTATGGTTTTCGTGGTGCATCTGTAAAATATATGCGGCGCTTTGCAGCTGATTTTCCGGAGGCTGGAATTTATCGCTTACAGCAATCTTACAGGTGCAGCCAGCGTATTTTGGCATCATCAGCCAACGTGTTGTCTAATGAAACCAATATTCTCAAAGGAATTAATGAAGGTGTGAAAGTGAAAATTTCCGGATATCCGACGGGCGCTGCAGAAGCTGAAGGTATTGCGCGTAAAATTGAAAGTTTAACAGGTGGCATGGGCTTCTTTTCTATGGATAGTCATGTTACAGAAAGCCACGAGGATAAAGAAACTGCCTTGTCTGATATTGCTGTATTAGTGCGCACACGTCGCCAATCCGATGCTTTGCGAAAGGCTCTGGATGACCACCATATTCCATACCAGGAGGCAGGCGAGGAGCCATTTTGGCGCAAGAAGCCATGGTCAGTGGTGTTAGGCTTGTTAAGTTTAAAACAACAATTGTTGCCACATTTAAAAAAAGACCTGTCAGACCAATATATTAAACTTGTACATGAATTATCAGAAAAGGCATCAGCAGCTGATGCACTTCATTTTATTGTCGATGGCCTTGAAGGGGCGTATGATTTTAAAGAGTTTGAATATCAAGTGTTACAATCAATGGCGGCAGGTCTTAATTTAGAAGATTTTTTGACAAAATTAAAGACAGGATTGGGTATAGATGCCCTGGATAGTAAGCTGGAGGCGGTGCAGTTGATTACAATGCATGCTGCAAAAGGTCTGGAGTATGATGCTGTTTTTATTCCCGGATTGGAAGATGGCATTATGCCGTTTCATATGTTTCGCGAGCATGTGGATTTAGAAGAGGAGGAGCGACTTTTATATGTGGCTATGACCAGAGCTAAAAATAAATTGTGGTTATCGCATGCCCATGAGCGGTTTATACTTAATCAAAATCAAAAACTGAAAGTTTCTCCATTTTTGAAGCGCTTCGACAAGGCATTGACCGAATTGATTAAGGAGAAAAGTACAGCAAAACACAAAGCGGATGCTAACCAATTAAAATTATTCTGATTCATTTCTCCGGACCTGTTCCGGGTCTTTTAATGATAGTTTCATGAGGCCATCAAGTGTTAAATCATAGGTAATCCCAATTTTTGTTACAATAGATATTCGTTCCTTAATTTCCAGTGTGGTAAGTCCCTGTAGCGACATTTCGTAAGTGGGCTCTATTCCGGCATCCCGTTTAATGTCAATTTTTAATTGCATTAAATCCTCAATTGAAAAATCATAAGTAACATCAAGATAATGTCCAGTTTTAAGTTCCCGCACAAGTTCGAGGTTCATTAAATCTTCGATAGAAATTTCATAGGTAGGAGCAATATCTACTGCAGAGTCAGGTATAACATTAACGGACATTAGTTCTTCAATCGTTAAATTATACACTTCATTGTTACTTTGGGCATAGATTTTTGAACCACTATTAACTATGGCCACAACAATTGAGACAATTTTTATGAGGCTATAAAGCTTACTCATCAAAACATAAGCATTAGACTACAACACAGCACTAAAAAATATTTCTGTGAAAGCGGCGGCTTGCAATTACCTTACAATGCGTCAGGTATTGGGAACTATGTCGGTTTATTTTCTTATACCAAGGTTAACGAGATTCGAACTAATTTTGAGCCCTTTGGCCCTGGCAGAAGATGTTTTAATCTCGAATTTTGGTCTATTGCCAACAACTATAAAATTGATATCCGATCCTTTGCCGGTTCCTCCATTGGTGTCTGAAATTAGCAGGGTGGCTTTTGAGCCTATGCTCGATTGGGCATCGCTTACTTTTGAACCCTTACTTTTCGGAACGTATAAAATGTGCGGATTCCCGAGTTCCCCGAGGCTGTTGATTTTTTTAACTCTAATAGTTTGTGATCCGGCCTTTTTTACTTTAGCCAGGTTCATAAGCTCAGTGTATATTTGGTCGTTTCCCAGTACGGTAATGTTAAATGTGCCTGATTTATAAGATGCCGGCCATTCAATCAATTTTATAAAGTTGTAAATGAAAATAGATTGAAGTTTAGCAGTATTTTGGGCTGTACTAGTAGATGCCGCCAATATGAAAAAAATGAGAACAACTGCAAGTTTCTTCATTGTAAAGATGTTTGTGGTTTGTAAATGCAAATATAATTAAAAAAACAATTTATTAACATTATAAGTCGTTAAACAAGTGGTTAGAATTTAACCCTACCTATACTTTCTACTGTAACAAGCCCCTTTTCGTTGCATTTTTCCAGCATTTTTTTTAAAATTTCTAAAAAGATATTTATGTTCTCTTCTGTATCTATTATTTCCGTGATTACTGGAAGGTCTTGAGAAAGTGCAAAAAACCGGAAACTTCGTATCTGACTTTTTTCTCCATAAGCCATTATACCTCTATATATTGTAGCACCGGCCATACCTGATTTTTTAGCACCATAAATAATGGCTTCGTGTAGCGGTGTATGCCGGTACATGGCATTTTCCCCAGTTATGATGCGCAATTTCTTTTTAGGTTCCAGATGCATATCCGTTGGGTTTCAAAAAGTTTATTTTAACATTTTCGGGCATTTCATCGTTAAACGTAAAAATTTGCTATGCCCGCCAGCAATAATTATGAAATAGCTCTGACTGCTAATATGCCTGAATATAAGAAAAATAAACCAGAAATCACAGAAATAGTTGTGTATAAAATCGTATAGAATACCTGATTGTGAGCCAGAAGTTGGTAGTTGTCGAGTGAGAAGGAGGAAAAAGTAGTGAATCCACCACAAAATCCAATGGCGAGAAAGTTACGCCACATGGGTGATAAATAATTGTGCCGGACGGAGAGTGCGAATACCACACCAATTATAAAACTGCCAAGAACATTTACAGCAAATGTACCCCAGGGAAAAGAGGAGGAGGCTTGTTCCTGAATTACTTTTTGTAATAAAAAGCGACTGATGGTTCCTAAGAACCCTCCAAATCCAATTATTAATATTTTGAGCAGCATTGTATGAACAAATGAAAAGCGGACCTTTGACGGATCCGCTTTTACATAATTATTTTAGATATTAAGCTTTTTGGATCTCCTCAACTACCTGCTGTCCCTTTTCAATGGCTTCAATATTGAGTGGGATGAGTTTGTGGTAACGTTCCGGAAGAGATTTTTCCAAACCTTTTTTAACATTTTCAGTTTTTACGATGGGTTTTATTTTAAGATATGCGCCCAAAACAATCATGTTAAATGTTTTGGGATTTCCCATTTTGGCTGCTTCTTCAGCACCCTCGATTTTATAAATGTTAATATCTTTTCTTTTAGGTGGGTTAACTATACCATTTGGATCGTATAGTAAGAATCCGCCGGGCTTAACCGCTTCTTCAAACTTATCTAATGATTGCTGGTTTAGTATAATGGCCGTGTCGAATGTATTCAGAATGGGCGAACTAATTTTATTATCGCTCAGAATAACAGTAACGTTGGCCGTTCCTCCGCGCATTTCGGGGCCGTATGATGGCATCCAGCTTACTTCCTGATCTTGCATGATTCCGGAATAAGCCAGGATTTTTCCCATTGATAGTACACCCTGACCGCCAAATCCAGCTATAATGATTTCTTCTTTCATTTCTTTTAATTTTGGTGATTAGATACTATTCATCTTTAAGTGTTCCTTTTTCGTAAAATGGGAACATATTGTCTTTCATCCACTCATTGGCTGCATCCGGTGCCATTTTCCAGCCAGAAGCACATGTAGAAACCACTTCAATGAATGAGGTACCTTTATGTTCACCGGCATTGTCGAAACCTTTTCGAATGGCTTTTTTAAGCTTTCTTACTGCACCTGCAGTTTCAGCCGATTGGCGGGTTACGTAACATGTGCCGGGTAATCCTGCCACAATTTCTGTCATTTTCAGTGGGTTTCCTGCTAGTTTTACATCGCGGCCAAATGGGCTGGTCGATGTAGCCATACCCGGGAGCGTTGTTGGTGCCATTTGGCCACCAGTCATACCATAAATACCATTGTTTATGAAAATGACTACGATATTTTCGCCACGGTTACAGGCATGTAAGATTTCTGCCGAACCGATAGATGCCAGATCACCATCACCTTGATAGGTAAATACATATTTGTCAGGCATTAAGCGAGATACAGCTGTTGCCAATGCCGGTGCTCTACCGTGGGCAGCTTCCTGCCAATCGATATCAATATAGTTATAGGCCAAAACCGAGCAGCCAACAGGCGAAACTCCAATGGTTTTGTCTTGTATATCTTTTTCATCGATAACTTCAGCGACGACTTTGTGTACAACACCATGTGTACAGCCCGGACAATAGTGCATTACATTGTCGGTCAGAACTTTGGATTTTTTATAGACAAGGTTTTCTTCCTTGATAATATCTTTTACATCCATGATCGTTAGCCTTTAATTATTTTTTCTTCAAGTGCGTTGACAATTTCATCAGGACTGGGTATAATACCGCCAAAGCGCCCGAAATGCTCAACGGGTATTTTACCGTTAACAGCAAGTTTGACATCCTGTACCATTTGGCCAGCACTCATTTCAACACTGAGCATTCCTTTCACCTGGTCTGCGAGTTTGTTTAGCTCTTTTGAGGGAAAAGGATAGAGGGTGATGGGTCTGAGCAGGCCAACTTTTATGCCTTTATCGCGCGCCATCTCAACAGCTTTCATGCAAATACGTGACGAGGAGCCATAAGCTACCAACAGGTATTCAGCATCGTCGACCATAGTGGTCTCGTAGCGCACTTCTTTTTCTTCTATTTCGCGATATTTGTCTTGAAGTTTAAGATTGAATTTTTCCTGAAGTTCAGATTGAAGTTCCAGGGATGTGGCCACATGTTTTTCGCGGTTGGCGGTTTTACCTGTTGTGGCCCAGTCTCCATATTTTTCAATTATTTCTTCTTCTGTAAGACGGGCTTTAAAATCTTTAAGCTCTACCTTTTCCATCATTTGACCAATCATTCCATCTGATAAGATCATAGATGGATTGCGGTATTTAAAAGCCAGGTCAAGTCCGTCTTCTACAAAATCAGCCATTTCCTGAACTGAATTGGGGGCCAAAACAATTAATTGATAGTCTCCATGTCCGCCACCTTTTGTCGCTTGAAAATAATCTGATTGTGCCGGTTGTATGGTTCCCAATCCTGGGCCTCCTCTTACAACGTTCACCAGCAGTGCGGGTAATTCTGCACCTGCCATGTATGATATTGCCTCAAGTTTAAGGCTTACACCGGGACTTGACGATGATGTCATGACCCTTTTTCCGCAAGCTGCTCCGCCATAAAGCATATTGGCAGCTGCGAGTTCGCTTTCGGCCTGTAAAACAACCATTCCTGTTTCTTCCCATGGTTTACGGGCCATAAGCGTTTCTATAACTTCCGATTGAGGTGTAATGGGGTATCCGAAGTATCCGTCAACGCCATAACGAATCGCTGCTTCGGCGATAGCCTCATTACCCTTCATTAATCTTAATTCTCCCATTATTTGAGCGTTTTAGTGTTTAGTGATTGATGATTGTAAATACATAGTGTTATGCTTGTTGCAATTTAACCTTATAAACGGTTATTACATTGTCGGGACATACCAACCCACAGTTGGCGCATCCGATGCAAGCATCAGGATTTTCCATATAAGCGTAGTTGTATCCTTTTCCGTTGACATTGGACGATAGCGCCAATGTATTGGTAGGACACTCTACAACGCAAAGGTTACATCCTTTACACTTTTCGTTATCTACAACGACTGCTCCTTTTACTTTTGCCATAGTAGTAGTGTTTAATATAGTTTTGAGTTACACAAATTTACTTATAATTAACTGATTTTTAACATTTCAAACCGTTATATTGCATTTGCTATTCCAATTTATCATCTTTTCAAATAATTAATTTGGAAAGTCTTCGTGAAAACGTTTGAGCCTGTATTCCAGGTCGTCGAATTGTGATCTTTGAATCTGAGAAACACATGCCCGCAATCCATCTACGTGTGTACTGCCCGCACCTTTGAGCGAAATTGCACTGATTCCGTAATACAGCAGGTTCTCTATTAGTTCTCCGCCTTTCATACCCGGGTAGGCAATGGTGAAATAAAAACCATCTGCCAGATCCTGATCCAGATCTCTATCGTACACAATCTCGAAACCGTACTTTGTAAAAAGCTTTTTCATAATTTTGGCGCGTTCACCGTATTCTTTTACCGGCTCTACGAAATTGAATTTACTTTCGTTCGCAGCTTTGAACATGGCTGCCAGAGCATGTTGCCCTGAATGTGAAGCTCCTGAGCTAAGTGAATAGAGCAGGCGATATACAATGGCATAACCAAAACGGTCGGCACCAAAACGTTCTTGTAATCCGGGATATGACCGGTGGTAAAGTGCATCAGATATAGCCATTACGGCCATACGTTGACCAGCATAGCTGAAAACTTTGGAGCTTGATATGAGCATGATCCAGTTATCGGTGTAGTTGGCTACAGATGGCTGGTAAGGCGGCTGGCCGGGAGTTGAAAAATCCTGACGGAAATCCATTCCAAAATAAGCCAAATCTTCAATAACGATGACATCATACTTGTTGGCAAGTTCTCCAATGATTTTTAGTTCTTTGTCTGTAAGGCATATCCAGCTTGGGTTATTGGGGTTCGAGAATATGATACTGTTGATATTACCTTTGCTGAGAAACTCTTCTAATTTGTCTCTAAGTTTTTCTCCACGGTAATCATAGGCATCGAAAGATTGAAATTTGGCGCCTATAACTTTAAATTGCTGTTTTTGAATTGGAAACCCCGGATCGATAAACAAAGCCGTATCTTTCTTTTTATCCATGCTGCTTACCGCCTGAAATGAGGCATAGCCGCCCTGCATTGACCCGGTGGTTGCGATACATCCTTCCGGATTTATGTCGATATTCATAAAGTTTTTAATGAATCGAGCGGTTTCAGTTTTTAACTCCGGTATACCTTCAATGCTTGGGTAATTATTGGCTACGCCAGCTTTCAGTGCTTTAATCTCAGCTTCTGTGCCAATTTTTTCGGGTGGCAAACCCGGTACACCCATTTCCATACGGATGTATTTATCACCGGTCTCTGCCTGTATCATATCCACAACTTTCACTATTTCCCGGATTGTAGCATTGCTAAGGTCCGGAATATTGAGCAATTCGATTTTGGATTTGACCACATCAAATTTTATTGGTGTGTTTTTGTTCATGATGTTATTGTTTTATTTCTATTACCAAATATTGCGTATTCGACCAGAATTTGGCCGGATCAGTGATTTCTAAACTATCAATTGGCTTGTCGCCGTGTATTTTATAACTGTCATCAGGATGTGGTGTTACGATACGCATTTTTCGTACATTGAGGGTGATCGTTTTTAACTCAAATTTTTGCGCTTCGGTAAAGTAATCTTTATTCAGGTTGTCTTTAAGTTTTCGCGTTCTTCCAATACCCAATATTCCACCTTCCTTAGTTATAACATTATTCTTTTTTAGTTCTTTGCTGGTGCCATAGGCATAATAAACCGTGTTCATGGCTTTTTGCTGATAGGCAATAATGGCTTGTTGCTGCTTCCGTAAACTTTTAAGCGTGTCAACAAGTCCTTCCAGGTTGGTTATTTTTCCCTGCATTTTTTCTAATTGTCCCCGCAAATTTTCAATCTGAACAATTTTTTCTTCCATTTGCTCATTAAGCCGGTCGATAATGGCTTTCAGATCCTGATTTTGTCCAGCGTTTTGGTTGAGTGATTGTTGCAGCTTTGAAAGCTGACGCCGGTTGGCAATCAGTTTATTGTATATGCTTGTAATGTCTTCTGAAATTTTTTCTTTGACCGAAGGTTGGTTTTCAATATCACTATTGGCTATGGTGCTTATTATTTGTTCCTGTTGTTTTATTGTGTCCAGGTTTGATTGGATGAAATTAATGGTTTTAGTTAATTGATAGAGATTTTCTTCGGTTTGTGCTCTTTCACGCTTTAATTCAAGGTTTTCTTCTTTAAGCTCCTTAACCTTTGATGTGTTATTGTCACAATTTACAAGCATAAAACCTGTAATAACTAAAAACAATAGAAAATATATCCGGGACTTATTGGTTTTCATAGTTTATATGTTTTTTAATGATGTTTAATTCTTCCTGTACAGTTTTTTTTTCTGGTAATATGTCCATTAAGTAGTGCAAGTTACCCTGCGATTTTATCAATTTTAGACTCGCTGAAAAATTGATGTCGAAAACCCAGCTTAACTGAAGCATTCTAAAGTCAACTTCTGTACGCATATCATCCAAATTGGCAATACTTCTGTTTCTGATAGATTCTAAGATGGGTGAGGAGTAGGCAATTTCTTCCGATTGATTTAAAAACAGGGCTTTATGGTCAATTTTTGGATTTTTAATTTGCTCAGCCATTACCCGATATATATCAATTTTATCTGCATCGCGTATTATTTTGGCAAATATCAATGCTTTGTCTGTAAAGTCTGCTTCTACAAGTTCCTTTTTGTTGTGATTGGTAACCGCTTTTAAAATTATCTCCTGCTCTTCGCTTTTTATGTTGTCCAGCAAGCCTTGGTTTTTAATGATGTATGCAGATAGTTCGGCATGATTTTCAGAAACTTTGTCGTTGAAAGTTCCATATTGGGCAAATTGTTGAAATCTTCCACAATCGTGCAGTAGCCCAATGATTTCAGCAATGTCTGTGTCTTTTTCATTGAAATTACTCTGTTGGGCAATGGCGTGGCAGTTTTTAGCAACTTTTAGCGTGTGATCGTATTTAAGCGCGTAAGGAGCAGGGTCATCATTTTTAAGAAATGATGCAGTGTAACTATAAAACCATTTATAAATAAGATTTTTCAACAATAGTTAACCTTTCATAATTTACCGTAAAAATATAAAATTATGGGTAATTTCCATGACAAATTTTGATGTCGCGGAACATTATATTGAAAAATTTTACTTTTGTAGATAAATAATCTGCTTTTTAATATAAAGGCATAATATTTATACTGTCTGGGTAAAAACTAAACGCATAAAAACAGTGAAAAACACTGAACCCGACCTTGTTTTCTAATAAGTATTTATTGGTCAGTGGTTTAGGCTTACAATAAATCACTTGCTAATTCAGCCAGCACACTTCTCTCACCTTTTACCAAATGGATATGAGCAAATAGCTCCTGAGACCGCATTCTGTCGGTTAAATATGACAGCCCGTTGGAACGCACATCCAGGTATGGAGAGTCGATTTGCTGTATATCACCTGTAAAAACGATTTTCGTGTTGTCTCCGGCTCTTGTTATGATGGTTTTTACTTCGTGTGGTGTTAGGTTCTGTGCTTCGTCTATGATGAAAAACACATTGGATAGGCTTCGACCACGAATGTATGCAAGAGGCGTAATTTTGAGCTTTTCGTCCTTCAACATTTCTTCAATGCGCATGAAATTGCTGCTGTTGCTTTTAAATTGTTGTTTAATTACGCCCAGATTGTCATAAAGTGGTTGCATATATGGTCCGATTTTTTCGCCCACATCTCCGGGCAGGTAACCCAGGTCGCGGTTCGATAGCGGAACTATTGGGCGTGCAAGGAGTATTTGCCCATAACTTTTTTCCTGGGCTAGTGCTGCAGCGAGAGCCAGTAATGTTTTTCCCGTACCCGCCTTACCGGTTATAGATACTAATGGCAGGTTTCTATTGGTCAGCGCATCGAGTGAAAAAGTTTGTTCTGCATTGCGTGGCTCAATGCCATAAGTTTTGTGTTTTTCTACTCTTCGTATAACTTTTTGCATTGGGTTATAAAAGCCAATAGCTGAGCTATGGTTTCCCTGCAAAATAAGAAACTGATTGGGTATGGGCTTAAAATCAAAGTTGAAATCATCAACGGGTATCTCAGGCATTCCATTATATAGTTTTGCAATCAGTTCATCGCTAATGTTATTGACTGTTTGTACCTCCTCAAAAATATTCTCAATTTTTTCTACTTTATCTGTTTCGTAATCCTCTGTGGGCATTCCCATAGCCTTAGCCTTGAGTCTAAGATTGATGTCTTTAGAGACGAAAATTACCGGTTTGCGTTTCGCTGCTTTTACTTGCAATGCAATCGACAATATTCTATGGTCGGGTGTATCGGCCGGAAAAGAATCACGGAATTCCTGTGTGTAAGGTTTTCCTGTTTCTATAAATAATTTTCCTTTTTTGGAACCAAGACTTATACCACTTTTAAATATTTTGTCATTTGATAATTTCCCTAATTTCCTGGCTATTTCACGGGCATTATAATTAATTTGGTCATGTCCTTTTTTGAATCTGTCCAGTTCTTCAAGTACAGTAATGGGTAATACAATATCGTGCTCATCAAATTGATCAAGGCATTGAAAATCGTGTAACAGCACGTTGGTGTCAAGTACAAAAACTTTTTTCGATTTTGATGTGGGCATAAGGCAAAATGTTTTCTGTATTCTCACGAAAATTACAAAAAATAAAAGGCTATTATTACTTTTGTCTTGAATTTTATCAACCGATTATGAACTATCAGGAGACATTAGCGTTTTTATTTGCTCAGCTGCCAATGTATCAGCGGCAGGGTAAAGCCGCTTACAAGGCAAATTTAGATATTACCTTAAAGTTGGATGAGCATTTCAGGCATCCCCATCAATTTTATCCAACCATACACGTGGCCGGGACCAATGGGAAAGGTTCGGTTAGTCATATGATTGCTGCGGCGCTTCAGCAAGCTGGTTTTCGCACAGGTTTATATACTTCACCCCATTTGCTTGATTTTAGGGAACGCATCCGGATTAACGGTGATATGCTTACAGAGCAATATGTGACAAATTTTGTGGAAGATAATCAGCGCATCATCAAGGAATTGGAGCCCAGCTTTTTTGAAATAACTGCTGCCATGGCATTCGACTATTTTGCCCGCGAAAGAGTTGATGTAGCGGTAATTGAGACAGGTATGGGAGGGAGGTTAGATTCTACAAACATTATAAATCCTATAATATCAGTAATTACCAATATTGGGCTGGATCATACATATTTTTTGGGTGATACACTGGAGGCTGTGGCTCGCGAGAAAGCAGGCATCATTAAGCAGGAAACGCCTGTTATTGTTGGAGAAAAGCAATTAGAAACTATGGCTGTATTTGCAGAAAAATCGCAGGAGTTGGCTGCACCTGTTACAACTGCCTCTGACCGGTTCGAAATTGTTGCTGCAGATTCAAAATTTCCTTACAAAACTCAAAAAATTAATTTATTTGACCGGTTTATTGGAGAGGAATTTACGTGGACAATTGATTTGGCTGGTACATATCAGGCAAAAAATTTGATAACCGTATTGGCCACACTTGATGCTATCCGTGGTGAATTTCCGGTGGGCGATAAAGAAAGAGAAAAAGCTTTCCGAAACATTAGAAACCTTACCGGCTTTAAAGGGCGCTGGGATATTTTAAGCACGCATCCATTGATTATTGCCGATACTGCGCACAATACTGAGGGACTTAGTATGGTGATGAGCCAAATTGAGCAGCTTTCTTATAAAAATCTGCACATTATATTGGGTGTTGTCGATGATAAGAATCTATCTAATATCCTAAATTTATTGCCTAAAGAGGCTACTTATTACTTTACGCGATCTCAAATACCACGAGCATTAGGTGAACGCCTGCTGAGAGAAAAAGCACATGAATTTGGTTTGCATGGTGAAACTTATGCCAATGTTGCAGATGCGAAGCATGCAGCAAAGTCTTCAGCGGGTGAAAACGATTTAATTTATATTGGGGGCAGTACCTTCATTGTGGCTGAGGCAATTGATTGAGATATAAAGCGGGTGTCTAAAAAGAATTGAAAACGAGCGCAGCCACCTGTAGCTTTTGCCTCGTTTGCACATTTTCCGCCGATGATTCTTAACTTACATCGTATCACCGACGAAACGCGGCGGTTTTGTGGCGTTGCCACATTCCCGGGGCTCTCGCCTACGATGCAATTTCGCTTCCCTTCGGTCGCCATAGGCTTGCCCCAGGTGCAACGCTATAGCTTTAGCGAACGCGGACGGTGAGCAAAAACTCCTTCATGCTAACAAAAAAATACAACTTTGTAGATATCCTCTCAATTGTGTTAGTTAGTTTTTTCTGAACTCTATTTCTTTTTTGCTTTTAACGAAATGGTAATGTGACCCAAATCTTTCAAAAGCAGCTTTGTTTAGTGAGTCCTGGTGGTCGGGGTGTGCTATGCTGATAATATCGCGTGCTCTTTTCTGGAGTGTTTTTCCATAAAGGTTTACGGCTCCAAATTCTGTAACTAACCAGTGCATGTTGGCTCGTGTGGTTACAACACCGCCACCTTCGCACAACATGGGTGCAATTTTACTCATTCCTTTTTTGGTTACCGAGGGAATTGCAAGAATGGGTTTTCCGCCTTCGCTAAACGAAGCTCCACGCATGAAGTCAATTTGTCCGCCCACACCACTGTAAAATTTTGTACCAATAGAGTCGGCGCATACCTGCCCGGTGATATCAATCTGTATAGCCGAGTTAATGGCTGTTACTTTTGGGTTTTGCTTGATAATATGTACTGAATTTGTATAGTGTACATCCTGCATGAGAACGCCCGGATTATCATCTACGAATTTATACAAGTCTTTAGAGCCCATTAAAAACGAGGCTACAATTTTTCCTTTATCCAGTGTTTTGTTGGCTCCGTTTACTATGCCTTTTTCTACCAATGGCAGTAGCCCGTCTGAAAACATTTCCGTATGTACGCCCATATTTTTGTGATTGCCCAACTGAGATAGCACTGCATTGGGAATTGCACCAATGCCCATTTGCAAAGTTGCACCATCGTCTATAAGGTTGGCTACGTTTCTTCCAATAGCAATATCCTGTTCCGACAATTCGGGCATGTGAGCTTCTATGAGTGGATTGTCGTGTTCCACGAAAATATCGAAATCACTGAGTGGCATCATTGCATCGCCCCAGGCTCGTGGTATGTTTTTGTTGACTACAGCTATTACTGTTTTAGCATTTTCAATTGCAGCTTTTGTGCAGTCTACTGATGTACCTATAGAAACCCAGCCATGCTGGTCAGGAGGTGAGATTTGTACCATGGCTACATCAATGGTTAATACTTTTTCGCGAATGAGTCTTTGTGTTTCGCTCAGAAACACCGGGAT
The DNA here is from genome assembly GCF_055145285.1 of Salinivirga sp. Taxonomy (NCBI): domain Bacteria; kingdom Pseudomonadati; phylum Bacteroidota; class Bacteroidia; order Bacteroidales; family Salinivirgaceae; genus Salinivirga; species Salinivirga sp. The sequence continues at coordinate 17,828 of NZ_JBSRDC010000023.1, forward strand.
GTAATCGGCATAGCCAGCCTGTGTGGCTTTTCTTACATTTCCGCCTACAAAAAATGATTCCAGTTCAAAAGTGCCCATATACTTGCCATTCTCTTCTGCGTAGGGTGCAGGTCCCTCGGTATGTATATGCTGAATGGTTACATCACATAACTCATCAGAACGCTCCATGAGTGCATCCAGCAAAATTGTGGGTGTGCACGCCACACTGTGAATGTGCAGGCGATCGCCTGATTTAACTGCTTTTACTGCTTCCCTGGCGGTAACAGGTGTGTATGTTTTTTGCATGGTATATAGTTTTTACTTAATCCACGCAAAAATAGCAAAGCGGCTTATTAAGTGGGGCTTTTTACAGATGTTATATAAAAGGTTTTTCTATGATAAATAACTTATTTACAGAATCAGGGGGCAAGTTTGTAAGTCCATTTATCGGGTTTATACTTCCGCCCAATAGTGGCTACAAGCACTCCGGTTGTAATAACTATTGCTCCAACCCCAACGACCGGAATACCAACAACTACCCCTATTATACCGGCTAGCCCTCCATCTGCAAGAGATTTAACCAGAAGTACTGTGCCACTTGTTGTTATAATTGCACCAAATAGACCCACACCGGCTCCCGCATACATTCCAAGCTGGGATTTAAAGCGTATTTTTTTGATATCATGAAGTTTAATGCTGTCTGTACCCATTAACAGAGTGTTCTTGTCGGCTATCTGGAAACGCCCTTTATATTTTTTGCCTTCGTAAGTAACTATTTTTATTTTCGTGTTGGCTGGCAATATTTTTTGCTTTTCATTACGGACTTTTTCCAATATCAGGGAATTGGTCTGTGCCAATAGGAAACTTCCAAGAAAAGTTAGGAAGGTGATAAGTAAGATTCTTTTCATAACGTATGTTTTTGGGTTTTTAGTTGGGGGTTATCATTGAACTAACCTTATCCTCCATCTTGTTTTATGCAAATTAATTCAAAAACAAATGTAAGTCAAATATTTTTTTAGTTAAAGCCAAATAAGTGAGCGATTTAGTTTGGTTATCGTGTGGTTTTACTGAACCAAAAAATTTAAACCTTAAAAATATGAAGCGTTTTTACGATGGCCAATAAGCTTTATAAGAATGTGCCATTCCTCATGGAGTGACTTATAATTATTAAATTGCGGAATTACGCAATGGGGCTATTGTAGTACAAAACTGTAAGTGATGGTACCCACCTGAAAGGCATCAGCTTCGCTATCCTGGTTAAATCGGGCTTTACGTGCAGCTTTGAGTGCAGCACTGATTAATTTCTGGCTGGTGGTTGTGGAGCCTTTGGCCTGATAGCTTGCACTGGTTACATTTCCATTACGGTCTACTGTTACCCGCACAACTATAATTCCTTCCTCATTGGCGGTGTAGATGGGTTTGGGTAAACTGCCACCCTGGGGGGATCTGCCCTGAAGGCTGTATCCAATGCCTTTGTCGCCCAGTCCTTTGCCTTCACCGTAGTTAGTTGCATTGGGATCTCCTTCCGGATCTCCCTGGTTGCCGGAGCCTGTTTTGTCTCCATCTGATTTGGAGTCTGAATTATTATTGCTGCCTTGAGAAAAGGCATTTTTAGTGATTTCGTTGATCTTTTCTTTTTCTTCCTGCTCTTGTCTACGTTTTTCTTCGAGTTCGCGCTGTCTTCTGAGTTCTTCTTCACGCTCTTTTTGTTTTCGAAGTTCTTCCTCACGTTTTTTACGTGCTTCTTCTTTTTTTGCCTCTATGGCTGCTGCTTCCTCAAAGTCCTGAGTCATTACCTCCTCCTCTTCTTCGGGAGCAGTTTCTGTAGGAGGCGGGGTTGTAGGTTGGGGCTCAGTTTTTGGTTCAGGAACTGCCTCTCCGCCTGTTTCTACAGGGCCTGAACCGGCATCTTCATAACCAAAATTTACAAGTATACCTTCTTCTTCGGGAAACGGGAGTGGGGTAGAGAAACCGAAAAATATAAGCAGTATAAGCACAGTTCCCATAAATGAGAATGTGGCCCAAAAGGCAATTCGCTTATTTTTTTTCCGGTTTTCAAACATTGGTTAAATGCTGGCTTATTATTGTCCTGTCGTTGCCAGTATTAGTTTATACCTGTTTCTTTTGGCAATGTTCATAACTTTAACCACATTATCTATAGGCACCCGTTTATCGGCGTGCAGTGAAATGGTTGGTGGTTGTTCGAAGGCGTCGGCCGGACCTAATTCCTGTTTTAGTTTACGTTCCAGCATGCTAAAGGGTACCTCTTGTGTGCCAACAGCATAGCGTAGGTCATGTGTAATACTGACCGATACCAGTGGTTTATTGGCACGTGTCTGATTTTTACTTTGAGGTAGCAAAAGTTTTAAAGCATTTGGTGAAATGAGTGTGCTGGTTACCATGAAAAATATCAACAACAGGAATACAATGTCGGTCATTGACGACATACTGAAACTGGCGTTTATTTTACTTCTCCGTTTTATAGACATACTACTTTAGTTTGCCGGTTCATTTAAAAGATCCATAAACTCTGTTGTGCGGGCTTCGAGCCTGAAAATTACCTTTTCTACACGCGCAACCAGTATGTTGTATGCAAAATAGGCCAGGATACCAACAATTAAACCTGCAACGGTTGTTACCATTGCGGTGTATATACCGTTTGAGAGCAGGGTGATGTCAATATTGTTTCCGGCATTGGCCATATCGTAAAAAGCTTTTATCATGCCCATTACAGTTCCCAGAAAACCAATCATTGGCGCACCACCAGCTGTAGTTGCAAGCGTGGGCAGCCCTTTTTCGAGTTTTGCTGTTTCGAGGTTGGCAATATTTTCAATGGCTGTGTTAATATCATTCAGCGGCCGGCCTATGCGGCTTATACCGGTTTCCAGCATTCGTGCTGTAATGGTGTTGGTTGATTGACAGAGACTATGAGCCGCATCAATTTTTCCATCATGAATATAGTCCTTAATACGGTTCATGAAAGTAGTATCTTCTTTTGAGGCATCCTTCAATGCGAAGTAGCGTTCGAAAAAGATATAAATTGACAAAATCAGCAGTACCACAATGGGAATCATGATAATACCACCTTTCATTGCCAAATCAAAAAATGAAAGTGTCAATTCTCCCTCTGCAGCTTGCGCTGCGTTTTGAGCCGTATCGACTACCTGATTTACCTGTAAGAATATTCCGGTCATTGTATGATTATTTTATCGCGGTTAAAACGTTTCAGCGTTCGAAATTATTATAAATTTTTCATACTACACAGCGTTTCTCCTAATTTTAGAATAACATAGCCTTTCAAAACAGCTGAACTACTGTTTGCCAGGCTCGTTTTTTATTTCTGGTTCTTTAAAAACAGAGTTTTTTCTCGAAGCCAGGTTTTTGCGCCATTCTCTTAACATCATAATGCCTGCAATAATGGCAGCAATGGTGTCTGCTGTGGGGGAGGCCATCCAAATGCCTTTTAAACCCCAAATTTTTGGAAAAATAAAGAGTAAAGGCGACAACACAATGACTTGTCTCAATAGACTCAGAAAAGCAGCAATTTTTGCTTTGCCAACGGATTGGAAGTAATTGCTTATGACAATCTGAAAACCTACAACGGGCAGCATAATTACAAATATTCGCATTCCTTGTATAGCGTATTCCTGAAGTTGCTCGCTTTCATTATTGAATAACCGTACAATAGGTTCCGGAAATATTTCGAGTAAAATCCAGCTAATAACACTCAATACGGTTGCTGCCACCATTCCGTAGCGTAAGGTTTGTCTCACCCGACTTATATTGCGAGCCCCATAGTTGTATCCAATAATGGGTTGCGAGGCCATATTTAGTGCAATTATGCTCATAATAATTAAAATTACTACGCTCATAATTATTCCAAAAGCGCCAACCGCGAGGTCGCCGCCAAATTTTATGAGCTGTGTATTGTATATTCCCTGCACAAAACTATTGGCCACCTGCATAAAAAACGGCGCTAAACCAATGGCTAACATGCTTTTTACAATAAATGGATCATATTTTATTCTGTACCATTTCAATGGTACAATAGCACGCTTACTACGAAAATGAATAAGTACCCAGATTGACAATACGCTCATTGAAATAATGGTGGCCCAGGCTGCGCCTTTTACGCCCCAGCCAAATTTTATGATAAATAGCCAGTCGAGTGGAATGTTTATACCAGCTGCCAAAAGCATACTAATCATGGCCAGTTTTGCATTACCTTCTGCCCTTATTAAACTGTTGAGCGAAAAACCTAACATTTGAAAAATGATTCCGAAAAGAATAATGTTGAGATAGTCATTGGCATAACTCATGGTTGTTTGTGTGGCACCAAATAGTTCCAGCATGGGTTGCTTAATCAGAAAGCCCAGGCCTGCAGCAAAAAATGAGATGAGTACGATTAGTAAAACAACGTTACCAAGTACTTTTTCGGCTTTATGATAATTTTTTTCGCCCAAAAATATGGATAGTTTTACACTACCACCCATACCGATCAACATGCCAAAAGCCATGATGATTATCATTACCGGAAAAACAGCAGTGATACCACTTAGCGCCGCAGCTCCTACTCCCTGACCAATAAAAATTCTATCTATGATGTTGTATAGCGAATTGGCAATAACCCCAACAAAAGCCGGCCAGTAAAAGCGCAGAATCAGCTTCCCTATGGGCATGTGTTCGAGTTGTTCGGTTTGCTTTTTTTTCACAATCTACCAATTTTGCTAAGGCAAACCAACATCAAATAACGCGCCTAAAGTGCAGCTTTGTTCAGACTTTTGTTTTCTTTTCTTCAACTTCTTTGAAAACCCGCATGAAATTGCCACCCCAGATTTTAATTATTTCTTTTTCAGAATAACCACGCTTTACCAGCTCTTTGGTGATGTTTTGCATTTCGCTCACATCAAAACAGTCTTTCAGGCCCCCGCCACCATCAAAATCACTTCCAATACCTACGTGATCGATTCCGGCAATTTTTACGATATGGTCAATATGATCTGCCAAATCAGAAACAGTGGCGAGTTTTTGAGGGAAATTTCTTTGGGTTGCATGCCATTCTCTAACAGCCTGTGCGCGTTCTTCTTCTGTTAGATCATCGAACCCACGCCATTTTCTCCTCAATGCATCAAAAGCACTGTCTCTTTTGGGTTGGGGCACGGGTGGTTTAACATAGTCGCTCAGTAAACAAACCTGCACTACTCCGCCATTTTCAGCAACTTTTTTTAACATGTCGTCTGTTAAATTGCGGGGATTGTCGCAAATAGCCCTGGCATTAGAATGTGATGCAATAATTGGTGTCCTGGTCAATTCAATAACATCATTTAAACTTTTGTCTGATATGTGCGATACATCTATGATCATGCCCGTCTCATTCATCTTTTTCACCACTTCTTTTCCAAAATCGGTAAGTCCGTTGTGTTCAGTAGAGTCTGTGGAACTGTCGCAAATATCGTTATTGCTTGTGTGCGCTAGTGTTATGTAACGAACTCCTCTGTTGTAAAAACGTTCTATTTCTTGAATATCTTTCCCAAGCGCAAAACCATTTTCAATGCCTATATAGAAAGTGTGTTTTCCATTTTTCTCATTTTCGTAGGCGCTTTCAGGTTTTGTACCTATGGCCACTTTTTTCTCATTTCTTGAAACCTGAGCATATATGGAATCTATAATTTTATGCGTTATCTGATTGGCTTTTTCATGGCCTTCTGCTGTTCGTGCTCTCTGGCTTATAAATGCCGCAATAAACACAGCATCTAAACCACCTTCCTGCATGCGGGGAAGATCTACACGCGAATAAGTTGCTTTGCCATCGTGTTTTTCGGCAATACTGAAGTTATCGCGGGTAAACCGCAAGGGTGTATCGGTATGCGAATCGAGCGTTAATGCTTTTGTGTGAATACGTGCTATTTTTTCCTCTTTGGTTTCCTGATTACAGCTAACTAAGCTGAAGAGGAGTGCGAGGCATATTAATGTGATCTTTTTCATAGTGCTCCAAATAAGTTTATGAGTACGAAATAATTAAATATGGGGTATCCGATCAACACCCGTGATTTTCGTTAATAATTTTATCATATGTTAAAGGCTCTGCAATAACAGCCTGTTCAAGTAACCGCATAAACAATAAACCTCTACTATTTGATGTTCTCCTG